>JAZRXI010000092.1:0-15421 GCA_045600145.1 Clostridia bacterium
CTCAAGTCCGCTTATTTCGGTATCATCCGTGCAGGTTTCTACTCCCGCACTTTTAAGAAGCTCATCAAGACGCATATCAGTCAATGCCGTAAAACGTGGTAGTTTCGACGGCGGTATCCCCTTTCACCTTAACAAGGCTGAATTTTTCAACTATCTCGCCTGCCGCGGGAGTCTGGGAAATTATTTTTCCGTCGCCTTCAACGTCAAGAAGCAGTCCGACGCTTGCCGCCTCAGCCAAGGCGTATTCGCACGACGAGCCCGTGAACTTCGGCACGGTGACATACTCCTTTTCGCCCGTTTCGGTAGGCTTTATCTGCATATACTGAAGTATTTTCGAAATAAGTCTGCCCGCATACGGAGCGGCGGTATTTGAGCCGTAATCGTTATATATTTTTGCCTCATCGACCGTTATGAGTACCGCAAAACGCGGATTATCCGCAGGTGCAAAGCCGAAGAACGAGCCTATATGAACTCCCGACATTATTTGACCGTCATTGTACTTTTGCGCCGTGCCGGTCTTACCGCCGACGCGGTAACCTGCGACCTGTGCATTTTTGCCGCCGCCAAACGCCACGACTCCCTCAAGCAATGTGCGCATCGTGGAGCTTGTGTCCTCTGAAATAACTCTGCGTACCTCTACAGGCTCATTTTTCATTAAAACATTGCCGTCATTATCGGTCATCGAATCCACAAAATAAGGCTGATAAAGCGTTCCGCCGTTTATGACCGCGCACGCGGCGGTAATAAGCTGTAACGGCGTTACCGCCACCGACTGACCGAACGATATTCTTGCAAGATCGGAGTTTTTAACATATTTAGGTGCAAGCAGTATTCCCGATTGATCAGACGAAAAATCAACGCCCGTTACCGACGAGAAGCCGAAGTTTTCGAGATAATCATAGAGTTTGCTCTGTCCGAGAGAAAGTCCCATTTGCATGAACGCAGGGTTGCACGAGTTGCATATCGCTTGCTGAAGCGTCTGTTCTCCGTGCGGAACGGTACGCCAGCATTTAATTTTTTCTCCGTCTACTATATGATAGCCCGGGCAGTAGAACGTACTTGATGTCGTTACCTTTTTTTCTTCAAGTGCCGATGAAAGCGTAAACATCTTGAAGGTAGAACCGGGCTCATATGTATCAAGTATACAGCTGTTGCGTGAGTATGCCGCCTTTATGTCGGACGAAGCACTGTTCGGATCATAATCCGGCAAATTCACCATTGCAAGGATCGCGCCCGTTTTCGGCTCCATAACGATACATCTTACCGCTTTCGCCTGCGTATCGGTCAGACATTCCCGCATAGTCGCCTCGGCAAATGACTGTATCGCGTAATTGACGGTAAGCTTGAGATTCATACCGTTCGTTGCGTCGATATATCTTTGGTCGCTCCCGGGGATCTGTCCGCTCTGCACATCAGTAGCGGAAATCAGCTTACCGCTCAAGCCGCGAAGCTGCTTATCATATTTAAGCTCAAGCCCGTCACTGCCGACACCGTCATCGTTCACGCTTCCGAGCACCTGCACAAGCGACGCGCCTTTCGGATAATAGCGTTTCACATCATCTACAAGATAAAGTCCGTCAATAGCGAGCTGTTCGATATACGCCGCCTGATCCTCATTCAAATGACGTGCAACAACGTATTCGCTTATTTTGTTTTCCTTATCGTAAAAAACCCGCTTATACAGTGTTTCATATGAATACTTTTCACCCAAAAGCTGTACGAGCATAGTGGCTACGGTTTCAGCTGAATAGCCGGCATCGGCTATCTTTTTCGGCTTAGCGTTAAGTGACTTCGACGATGCGCTTATCGCAAGTGCCTCACCGCTTGAATCGTATATCGTTCCGCGTGAAGCCGCTATCGTGGATGTTGCCGTCCACTGTCCGAGCGCCTTACGCTGAAGCTTATCCGCAGCAATTATCTGCCAGTAAAACAATGCGCCCACTATGATAGAAAAACAAAGTATCATAGCCAGGCACACGAATAGTAATCTGAATTTATAATTCGCCGTCTTTACTGCCAAATTTTGATCCTCCTCTCGAAATCACTCAGCCAATCGACGACCTTGTCGAATATATCCGAGTGTTTTTCCGATGCAGAGACGTCATCCTGTGTTTCGCCCGCGCACATAACGGTAATTATCATATCATCCTCAGGATAGGAAAGTTCCAACCGGTTTTGCGCAATATCGAAATAGGTATTAAGCTCACTACCCTCTGAATAATCCTTTTTTACATCATTTATCCGGATTTCGATATTCTGCTTTTCCTTGGCAAGACTCCTTATTGTCTGAGTATTGCTGTATACCTGTGCGTTGCGTGCAACAACGAAGAAACCCATTGCAGCTACTGCTACGGTAAGCACCGTAAGTATCGCGTAGCGTGACAGTTCAGCTTTGCGAGCAGCCTTTGCCTGCTTTTTTCTCTCTCTTCTTTGCGCCGCTGTTTCGGTACGCGGTTTTTTGCGGGGAATATACTCAGGCTCGAGCGCCGCATTGTCATTGTAGCCGTAATAAACATCGTAGTCTTTTTCCGGTCTCTGCCTGCTCATTATATTCACCCTTTCATTTATTTATGCTTGTATTTATCAAATACGTTCCATCACCCTGAGCTTTGCGCTCTTACTGCGAGGATTCTCTTCCATTTCCTTTTCGCTCGGAAGTATCGCCTTTGATACCTGTTTCACCGTCGGCACCTTACCGCATACGCACACGGGAATACGCGGCGGACAAGTGCACGGATTTGCAAGATTCTGTATCGTATGCTTGATTATTCTGTCCTCAAGGCTATGGAAAGTTATCACGCACATTCTGCCGCCGGGCGTCAGTTTTTCGCTGACTGTACGCACCGTACTTTCCAAAATACCTAATTCATTATTGACTTCCACCCTGATTGATTGGAACGTTTTTTTGGCAGGGTGAGAACCGCCACGACGCGCTCTTGTGGGAATTGCCTTCTTGATTATCTCAACAAGCTCGCCCGTAGTTTGTATCGCGCCGTGTTCACGTTCCATTACGATATACTGCGCTATGCGGGAAGCCCATTGTTCTTCTCCGTAATCACGGATGATACGCGTGAGCTCTTTTGCGGAATATTCATTAACTACATTATAAGCACTGATATATTGCGTCTGATCCATGCGCATATCGAGCGGCGCGCTGTGCTGATACGAAAAGCCCCGCTCCGGTGTATCAAGCTGATACGAGCTTACACCAAGATCGAGAATACATCCGTCGATCTTATCAATACCCAATTCGTCAAGTATTTTCGAAATATTACAAAAATTGTTTTTTACAAGTGTAACTCTGTCGCCGAATCTTTTAAGGCGTTCCCCCGCAGCTTGAAGCGCGTCATCATCTCTGTCGATACCGATAAGCCTGCAATCAGCCTGCTCAAGTATCGCTTCGCTGTGACCGCCTCCGCCGAGTGTCCCGTCGACGTAAATACCGCCATCGTGAATGTTCAAACGCTCTATACTTTCTTCAAGAAGCACCGACCGATGCTTGAACTCCATTTAGTTGTGACCTCCCGAATACTTTGCCGATATCTTTTCCTGAAGTTTTTGTCTCTTATCAATCGAAGTATAGTCTCCGGCGTTCCAATTATCCTTGGACCAAAGCTCGAAGTGGTCACCCATACCTACTGCGACAAGCTCTTTCTCAAGTTTCGCAAACTCTCTGTAATCCGACGGTATGAGCATCCTGCCTGCGGCATCGAATTTGCACTCGGTAGCGGTAGGGTAGATATTGCGCCGGAATTCCAGTACCTGCGGGTCAAAGGGAGGCATATTATCTATGAAATCGGTAAGCGTATCCCAGCGTTCTGACGTATATACCGACACGCACGGAAGCTCGCCGTTGCAAATGATAAATTCTTCACCCAAAAGCACCTTGAATTTTGACGGGATGCGAACACGACCTTTATCATCGACCGTGACGTCAAACTTGCTCATGAATTTGCCGGAAGCCATATCTACACCTCCTCTCCCGATAGTTGTAGTAGTTTACGGTCTATATAATATCACACTTCTGCCCACATTGCAACACTTTTTATTGATTTTTTATAAAATTTTTTATACGTTTGCCCACTCTTTTACATTTTCGTGTCATTTTACGTCCGTTTTTTCATGCAAAATCAGGATTTTTTCGCTGTCTTGGCAAAAAAAACGCCCACTTTCGAACCGTGTGTAACAAAGTGGGCAAATGATTTTCAAATAAAATGCGTTCATAATACGTATATCCGCATGTGGAAATTCATGCAGCATGTACGAAAATTGTAGATTTTGCATATTGATAATTTCAGCAAACCATGATATAATCCATAATATATTGAATATAGCGGAGGTTTTTATGAGAAAAAAGCTTATTGCGATCGCTCTTATTCTTATTATTCTTCTTGTGGGCTGCGGCAAAAAGGATAACGGGCTCACAATGGTTTCGGCTCCGCCGACAGCTACCGCATCATCGGCATCTTCGTCGGCAACCGCAAGCACTACTGCGCTTCCCGAAAACACCGACGGTGCTCCCGAGGAAACCGCGACTGAGGCTGATGTAACGCCGACTCCGGACAGCAACGAATATCCCCCGAATGGCGGCTATACCGGCGGCGAGGTGACAGATGTTCCGCCGGACATCGAAGCCGTAAACATTATTGATGCGGTCAACAGCAATTTCGACAATGCGACGAATGTTTCGAACACCGTGTGGGGCAAGGTCGGCTCTCCTGTGCTTTCGATAAGTCCGAACGGGTATAACAACACAAAATGCCTGTATTTTTCAAAGCCCGCAAACAGCAGTGCATCATATTACACTGCCGCACTGAATCTTGCAAAATTCATAAAAAGCTCCGGCTACTATATAATCCGTTTCAAATACAAGGTTGCGCAGAATACCGCGCAAAGTCCGTTTACCGGCGTTATCCGTACCGATAAGCTGTATTCGTTCTCGGCAAAGCAGGGCAGTAACTATTATATAAGTCTGCAAGCAGCGCCTACGGTAGAGCCGAATACATGGGCGACATATGAAACGTCCTTCTCTGTAGGCAAAAACGATAATCCGGCAGGTGCCGAATGGAATTTCTGTATGCACCTTATAAAAGACGATGTCAGCGGAATATACATAGATGACTTTGAGGTGCTTCTCTACGCAGATTCGACAACTGCCTCCGAGAATATCAGTACGCAAACATGGCGCGTAAGCGAGGTAGTGCTGATAAGCGACAGAACATATGATGACCCGTATAACGATGTCGATGTTGATCTTGTGCTTACAAACGGCAGTACGACATATACCGTTCCCGGCTTCTGGGACGGCGGAAGCGCATGGCGTATACGCTTTGTGTGTCCGTCGGCAGGCTCATGGTCTTACACCACAAAATGCACGAATAAAAACGATACGGGCTTGCACAACCACCGCGGAAGCTTCAAAGTGACCGCGTATTCGGGCAATCTGGATATATACAAGCACGGATTTATTAAAAATCATTCCAATACCAAATACTTTATGTATAATGACGGTACGCCGTTCTTCTATCTCGGCGATACGCATTGGAATTTAAGCTCAGAGCCGCTTGATAACATCAAGACGATAGTCGATAAGCGTGTACAGCAGGGCTTTACGGTTATCCAGAGCGAACCGCTCGGCGCGGCGTTCCAGTGCGCCAACGGAATAAGTGATGCCGATATCTACGGCTTCAAGGTAAATGACGAAAAGTTCAAATATATAGCCGAAAAGGGCATGGTGCATGTAAACGCATCGTTCTTCTTCCCGTCGGAAATGCAGTCGTTTATCGACAGCACGGCAAGCAGACTCGGACTTTCTTCCGGATATTCAAATGTTTCGCTCGGCAATGCCGCGATTTCGGGAGGATCGAATGTGACATTCTATGATCTTCGTCCCGAGGTAAAGGAAGCACTCAGAAAGCTTTCGCGTTATTGGGTGGCGCGTTACGGAGCATATCCCGTTATGTGGTCGCTCGGTCAGGAGGTCGATAACGACTTCTATTGGGAGCGTGCAGGCAGTCACGATAAGTGGAGCCATGTAAACAATCCGTATAAGCTCGTTGCGCAGTATATCGAGGAATTTGATGCGTATTCACATCCGCTTTCGGGACATCAGGAAAATACGCGTGCGCTCGGAAACAAGCCGGCGCTCAATTCGGCGTTCAGAAATCTTTCGTCGCATTCGTGGTACGCGGTACAGTGGTCGCCGATCCTTATCGGCAACATTGACCATAACGTCGCACGCGACCTTTGGCAGAACGGACAGGGCAAGCAGGCGGTGCTTTATGAGGGCAGATACTGCTACCTGTGGACAAAGAACTTCGGTGCGCGTGCACAGGGCTGGGATGCATATCTTTCCGGCTTGTTCGGCTACGGCTGGGGCGGTCAGGACACATGGAGTTATCTCAATACCTATGATGAAAATACCGATACAGGCGACGACGGCATTGATGTCATAACCTCCGCCGAAAAGAAAGCCGCCACATGGAAGGATGCGCTTGAATACCCAAGCACATATCAGATGGGCTATATGCGTTCGTTCTTTGAAAATACCGTCGGCGATTGGTGGAAGCTTATACCGAGATTTGACGATACAGACTACTTTGTACGCACGAACAACAATGTGTTCAATGTTATCGCAAGCACGCAGGATCATACGAAAGCGGTCGTATACTTCTTCAACTTTTCCGATGCTTCGCTCGGAGCAAAGCCCAATTCATCGGCGACAAACGCAACGTATACGGGAACACTCAAGAAGCTGTTGAAGAGTACCGCATATAATTATCTGTGGTTCAATCCCGTGACCGGCAAGGTCGCCTCGCGCGGCACATTCAATTCCGATTCGTCGGGAAGCTGGTCCGTACCGAAAAAGGCGGCAGGCGATATGGTACTGTACGTTTATAAGTAAGCATTTCTTTGGGGTGCAGTGGGGACTTTATCCTCCTGCACCCCTTACGCGCTTTCTTGCACTTCGTGGTAAGGGAGCTTCGTTCCCCTGCCTCAGAAGTACGCTGAAAAGCATTTAACGGTCAAATGAACTCATGATACAATCATATTAACATATATAAAAAAAGAGGCGGCACAATTTGGATGCTATAGTGACATCAAAGCTCACAAAGAAGTACAAGGATGTGATTGCGGTAGAGAGTTTGAATCTGACGATAAAAAGCGGAGAACTGTTCGCGCTGCTCTGGGTGAACGGTGCGGGTAAAACGACGACGATCAAGATGCTTGCATGTCTTGTAAAACCCACAAGCGGCGATGCATTTTTTAACGGCAAAAGCATTTTGACCGAAAGTGATGCGATAAAATCATTTATTGCGGTTTCGCCACAGGAGACCGCGATAGCACAAGGACTTTCTGTAAAAGAAAATCTTGAGCTGATGTGCGGCGTTCACGGCTTTTCACGGGAAAAGTGCAACGTAAAAATTGCAGAGATTACGGAGCTTTTCGGTCTTTCAACCGTACTGAGTAAAAGAGCGGGGAAGCTGTCGGGTGGTTGGCAGCGCAGGCTCAGCATAGCGATGGCACTGATAAGCGAGCCGCAGATACTCTTTCTTGACGAGCCGACCTCGGTCTTGATGTGCTTGCACGCAGTGATTTATGGGACATCATCCGTGCGATGAAGGGCAGTGTGACAACCGTTCTCACTACCCGCTACATGGAGGAAGCAGAGGCGCTTTCTGACAGGATAGCCATAATGAAAGACGGAAAATTACTCGTGTGCACGACCGCGGCTGAAATAAAAAGGAATACCGGTACCGCCGATTTTGAAGAAGCCTTTGTCCGCACCGTAAAGGGAGATGTAAAATGCTGACATTTTCAATAAGAAACATAAAGGAGATACTGCGTGATCCGCTGACTGTAATATTCGGGCTCGGTCTGCCGATAGTGCTGATGCTGCTTTTAAGTGCCATTCAGGCAAACATCCCCGTCCAGTTGTTTGCGCCGGAGCATCTCGTGCCGGGAATAACGGTATTCGGGCTGTCATTCATGACACTGTTTTCCGCAACGGTGATATCCAAAGACCGCAACACTTCACTTCTTCAAAGACTTTATACCACTCCACTCACTGCAAAGAATTTTATTTTCGGCTATACCCTGCCGTTCCTGCCGATATCCGTCGTGCAAAGCGCGATATGCTATATTGCGGCGATTTGTCTCGGCATGAAGGTTTCGATCAATATCCTTTACGCAATAGTTCTGAATATCCCATCCGCAATACTGTATATAGCACTCGGTCTGCTTTGCGGAAGTGTTTTCAACGATAAGCAAGTCGACGGAATATGCGGTGCTCTGTTTACTAATCTTTCGGCAAATGAAAAAACAATAGCGTGCAAAGTATTTCAATGCACGCATGCTCATTTTTTCATATATCAGTCCTTACAGGATATCTTTTTATCCGGTCGCAAGCACTTTTAATATATCGGGATATTTTTCCGAAGAATACCAGCGTTCGTAGTCATATCCGTCATTTATGCTTATGACGAACAACGGAAGCCAATACTTTGAATTGATTATACTTTGTTTCCAATCGTTTCTGCCGTTTGCGGCCTTATATTCATCCACAATATGCGTAAAAAGGCGCATATTCGTTTTTGTCCCGCTCTTTACAAAGAGCGACAAAATGACCGGATTGGAATTTTGAATATTAAGATTTCCGATAAGCTCATCGACCAATGACGGCGAGTTATGCACCAATGTATAATAATGCCATATCTGCAAAACCGTATCGGGGAATCTTTCATCTATCTGCATTGTGAGCGCCGCGAGCTTGTTTATAAAGCGTTCCTTGTAATCGTCCCCGGAGCTCTGTATAAGTGTATCCATTACCCCGTACGCTCTTGAAGCAAGATTGCATTCCGTCTGTGAAAGCTGTATCATATAGTTTAGCAACCGCTCCGGTTCTTCAAAACCGGCTACCGCCGCCCGCCGTCGCAAGAGCGAAAGGCAAAGCTTTATCTGCGGATATCTTTTTTCTTTTATAAGATCGGCGATATATTTTTGAAGCTGTGTGATATCCTCATTTCTTATAAGTGTCTGCTCGGTGACATCATTGTTGAACAGCCAGAATAAATTACGTTTCATCTCCGGCTTATCTATCTGCGGCAAATCATATATGCACGGGATTATTTCGGTCTTATTTCCGTTTACGCGCAATCTGAAAGTATTAAGTATCTGTTGCAGGCTCAGCTTAAGCTTTTCAAGTTCTTCGACAGAATCTGCAAAAAAAGTAAAATCATCAACATAGCGGACATATGAAATGCCTGTATTTTCTATCAGCTCATTTATTTTGCGGTCAATACAAAGCATGCAAAGCTCCGCCGCCACATGCGACGAAAATACTCCCGCGGGCACGCCCTTGGTCTGATTGTCATTTATCTTTTGATGGAATGTATCAAGAAAATCAAAATATCTTTTGTCGGCTTCAAGCGATGAAAACGGTTCAATGTCGGCGATGCGTGAAAAATAATGTGTATACAGATTCGGGAAAAACGATTCCACATCCATTTTGAGTTTGAATAAATGTGAGTCCTGTGTCGCAAAATACGCTTGTCTGTTTCTGTCAAGCATTGCAGATCCGCTTATTTTATTGTTTTTCTCGGCAAACACTCCCGATTCTATTTCAAACACAGAGTCATCATATTCCGAGTGTATCTCAAAGGTTTCCTCAAACATCAGATACGACGCAGAGCTTTGTACATATTCCCGGTAGTTTTCATCAAGATACAGCTTTGCAAACAGCGGCTCATATTCAAAAAGAGTATTGTATATAAAAGACATATAATGTCTTAAATTCGGTATTTGCATTTCTCTGAGCGAACCGTTGTACTTGAAATCGTAAAATGCGATGCTTTCGGTCCCGGGCGCGCGGATATACTCGGGACTCGTTATATCTCTGAAATCCTTGATAAATCCGTCATCATCATATACAAAACATTCCGATGCCTTTTCATCCGCTTTTTTCAGTGCATTCAGCGTTCTTTCGGTGAACGAATCGAAATCAATTACCGGAGGAAGCTCCGAATACCATAGTCCGCGAAGAAGAATTATCGCGTTTTCCCGTATATAATTTTCATTAAAATCCATTTTCACCGACCCTTTTCGCAATATAAAAACAGCCGATTTCCGGCTGACTGAAAAGTGAAAATATACTCCACACACTCTGCTATCATTTAAGCGCAGTATATCATAGAGATTTTGAAATGTCAAGACAATTAAAAACAGCAAAAACCGCTTGTTATTCAAGTTGTGCATACTGCAATGATATACATTTATAAAAAATGCGGCAAACGCAATTAGACGATCAAACATAAAAGTTGCCTTATTGATTTTTTTATGTTACAATAAACGCAGGAAATTTTCGGGAAAGCGACGTTGTGATCAATGGCGAACGCAAAAAAAACAAATTGTGGTATAAGGGATTTCTTAAAGAGACACAGCAAGGCATTATACTTATTTTCAATCGGCATTTTGATCGCGATGTTTATTATCGCATTTGGATTTACGGTAATGTTGTCGACAGATAAAAATGCGACCGCAAGTACATTTTATTCCACTGTTTCGACCGCAGTGTTTATGCTGTTCGCTTTGATTTTATATATTTCCTGTTTTATGAAAGGATTTTACAAAACCAAGCAGGATGTTCATTTCGCACTGTCGGTTTTTTTCTTATCGTCACTTCTCTTTGTGTGTTTTATACAAGCGTATTGCTATGGCAGGAAAGAGTTTGTGCATATAGAAACAGTTACGCACTATATTCTTGTCGTGCTTTCATGTCTGACGTTTTTGGCGTTTTGGTTTTATCATCTTGAAGAATTACCGAAAACACGTTTGGGGAAGTATTTCACCTTAATTATCTGCATCGAATTTTCGGTATATATCTTGTTGTATTTAATAAGCATCAAAACCGGATTCATGATTTATATAACGCCGGAACGAACGATCGTATTTCCGCATCTGATCATTGATTATTCTTCTGTTTTGATTTTTGAAATGTTGTACATGATCTCGGTCATATCGGCAAAAATAGAACTGAAAAAGAAAGTCGTTATGATAAGCTTTTCTGTTTTGCCCATATTTTGTCTGATCATTGATTGCATACTTTCATTTGCACTCAATATCAAATGGGTTTTCACCGCCGGTTCATATGCTTTTATTCTTATGTCATGCTACCTTATATTTATAAATGCTTCTTTGGAAGAAAAAGAAATGCTGCTTATTAGGGAAAAGCAGATAGCCGAAAGCGAAAAAAAGCAGTTTGAACTGCAAAGCGCCGTAATGATGTCACAGATACAGCCGCATTTTCTTTATAATGCGCTTGTGGCGATACGCGTTCTTTGCCGTGAAGATCCTAAGCGTGGGGATGAAGCCATTGTGAATTTTTCTCATTACCTGCGCGAAAACATGGACAGCCTGCAATCGAATTTGCCAATACCGTTTGAAAAGGAGCTTGACCACACAAAGACATATCTGATGCTTGAAAAAATGAGATTCGGTGATGAACTGAACACGGTATACGAAATCGGTTGCAGTGATTTTGTGATCCCCGCGCTTACATTGCAGCCCTTGGTCGAAAATGCGGTTCGTCACGGCATATGTCAGAACGAAAATGGCGGCACTGTGACTATACGCACGGAGAGAGTGGACGGTGAGATACAAATTTCCGTAACCGATGACGGTCCCGGATTCGATACGTCAAAGCAAACCGATGACGGAAAAAGTCATATAGGCATCAAAAACGCAAGAACAAGGTTGCAGATAATGCTCAACGGCGAATTGAACATTTCAAGCACCGTCGGAAAAGGAACAACGGCAACAATAATCTTAAGGGAGAGAATAACATGAATGTTATTTTGGTTGATGACGAGATCCCCGCGTTGTCAGATCTTGAAAACGCCGTGAGCGAGGCATTGCCCAACGCAAGCATTAATTCGTTTTCAAAAGCACGCCAGGCACTTGCGTTTATTGATGAAAACACGGTCGATATAGCATTTCTCGACATAAACATGCGTGTTTTCAACGGACTTGTGCTGGCGGCGAAAATACAGGAAAAGTGGCATAATGCAAATATAATATTTTGCACCGGATACGGTGAGTATACGGCTGATGCCATGCGGCTCCACGCAAGCGGATACCTTATGAAGCCTGTTTCGGTTAACGATATAAAAGAAGAGCTTAAGTTTCTGCGTTTTGCCGTTGATGATATTCAATATCTGCTGAACGTACGTTTAGGGACGGATATCGAGATAACGGATAAAGCGGGAAATCCCGTCAGATTCAAGAGGCATCTTACAAAAAAGCTCTTTACACTGTTGATCGCCGGCAACGGAAAAAGCATCAGCGTGGACGATATCTGCGATCATCTCTGGAGCAGCAGTAACAACAACGTCTATCTTAACGAAAAGAATAAGAATTATCTAATGCAGTTGTTTGTCGATCTCAGAAAAAGCCTTGATCATTGCGGTGCTGCCGACATCCTCAAAAAGGACGAAGCCGGATATTATGCAGATACGTCACTGATAAAGATCACACGTTTATGACCCTTGAAAAAAGCATAATACAAAAGCCACATTTACAAATGCACATATATGCATTTGTAAATGTTGCTTTTGTCATGTTTTGTCATAACAGAAACGCAAAATAATATGGTATCATTTCAGTGTATAACCTTTAGTTTGCATACAACGATCAAAAGGAGATGTTTCAAATGAACAAACTATCTAAACGCGGTTTGTCTGCCCTGCTCGTCTTGGCGGTCTTGGTCACAAGCGTGATAGTCTGCGGTCCGTCAGCTTTGGCTGATACGGGCTCCGGCGCAGCAACCACCGTTCCCGTGTATTCGGGCGACAAAACTGCGACATGGACTTCAAAGGACACAATGGAAATCGACATATCATGTTTCTTTGACGGTACCAAAGATATTTCCGGCGGTGACGTGCTGTTTGTCGGATCGCGTTGTTCTATGCACGGTATGACAGGCGACACCTACAAAAACCATGTTTTCCAATCAGCCGGTACTCTGCGCCAATCCATTGATTCAATGGCACAGTTCGCCAACATTCATTACTATGCAGTTAACAAGATAGGCAACGATTCCAATGATTCCAGCGGCGTGGTAAAAAAAGGTGAGAAATTGCCTACCGACCGTAGTGCGGAAACATTGCTTTCGCTCTCTTTCGGCAACCACTACTGCAGTGATAAATTTGTCGATATCCTCTATAGTGAGCTTGTAGAGAATACCAACAAAGTCAATTATAAGCTTATCGTTCTGGAATTTGATGCAAGCGGTATTGAATACAAGGGAAACTACGGCAGCGGCGATTTCCAGACTCTTGATAAAACCAAGTATCCCGATTCAAAGCTTAAGTCGATTTATGACAAGCTTAAGCCCTTCTATGATAAGGGCGGCGTTGTTTGGGTCACTCCCGCAAAGGGCAGTCAACACTCCGCTGATTTTGACCCGTGCCCTCACACTTCAAGAACGGGCAGTCGTTTTTCCAAGTATATCCTTAACGGCGAGGGCTATGAATGTCCCAACCAAAAGGATTACGGCAATGCAACAGAGCTTGCAAACTATCTTGCTCAATATGTTGCCAATTACTACGGAAAGACAACGTTTACTGATAAGCTTGCTGCCGGTTTGACAGCCACAGCTGTTCTCCCTCAGTATTTCAGCAAAAAGCAGAATAAGTGGATAACCTTGGAGCCGGTACAGAATAAGCCCGGCATGTATTCCGTTATCGAAGATGACTGCAATCAGGAAATCACTGCCAAGGTTACGATAAAGGGACAAACTGTTACAGTCGAATTTGATGCAAGTAAGGCGGAAAATGCTTCGCGCGCACGAGGCGCGGGCAAGTGGTGGGGACACGACCTCAGAGTTAAAATACAGTGCAATGCCACCGAGTTCCTCAAGCGCTATACAAAAGGCGTAACACAGTTGCCTACAAATGACGGCGACGCTACCATTACATACAGCGATCCGCCCGAAAACGGTGATGGACTGCCGGAAACCTACGAAATTACTCTTAAACTGAAAGAGCCTTCTCCGGTCATCGGATTACCGCCCCACTATCACGGCAACTGGCAGTACAGTGCCAATAAGAATGTGCTGACAGCTACCTGCGGCGAAAGCGGCTGCACAACTCCCAAATTTTCAACAAGCATCAACATCACCGCAGACGGCGGTACTTATGACGGCACCACCTCGTTCCCGGCAACGGTCAATGCTCAGACAAACTTTACCGATAACGGCATTACCGTTCCCACCGTATATTACGAGAAATGGGACAGCACAAAATCAGCGTATACAGGCAAGACCACAACACCTCCCGTAGATGCCGGCAATTATAAAGCGACTATTACAGCAGGCTCTGCTACCGCGTACAAGGAATATCAAGTTCTTCCGAAAACGCACAAGGACAACTATCCCACGAGCGGTGATTTCAAGGCAACAGTCGATGAGATCCCGGATCAGACGTATACGGGAAGCGCGATCAAGCCCGATACCTTTGACCCGAGCCTTGTAGTTGTAAAAGACGGTGACAAAGTCATCGACCCGAGCAACTACGATGTAACATATCAGAACAATGTAAATGTAGGTACCGCAACGGTTACGATCAAATTCAAAAACAACTATGCCGGAACTCTCAACACCACATTTGACATCGTTCCGAAAGAACACAATAACAAATATCCGTCAAACGGTGATTTCAAAGCGACTATCGAAAAGATCCCGGATCAGACATACACCGGAAGCGAAATCAAGCCCGATACCTTTGACCCAAGCCTCGTTATCGTTAAAGACGACGGCAAGGTCATCGACCCGAGCAACTACGATGTAACATATCAGAATAACACTGATGTAGGTGTTGCAACGGCTATAGTTAAGTTTAAGAATAATTATTCGGGTACTCTTATCACAACATTCAATATCGTTACCAAAGATCACAAAGATAATTATCCCACGAGCGGTGATTTCAAAGCAACGATCGAAAAAATCCCGGATCAGACTTATACCGGAAGCGAAATCAAGCCCGATACCTTTGACCCGAGCCTCGTTATCGTAAAAGACGGCGACAAGGTCATCGACCCGAGCAACTATGATGTAACCTATCAGAACAACACGGATGTAGGTACCGCAACCGTTATAGTAAAATTCAAGAACAACTATGCGGGACTTCTTATTACCACGTTTGAAATCGTTCCAAAAGAGCATAACGACGCTCATGACAACGAGGAGGCGAAAAGTCCGAGCAATCCCGGTGATTTCAAGGCAAGTGCGGATAAGATAGACGATAAGACTTATACCGGAAGCCCGATAACCCCCGATAACGAAGTGATCGTAAGAGACGAAAACGGCGATCAGATCCCGAACAGTGAATACGATATTGCATATAACAAGAATACTGATGCGGGCACC
>JAZRXI010000093.1:0-55224 GCA_045600145.1 Clostridia bacterium
TCCCGTTACGCAAACATCTACGGAACGCATCCTGCTCACACCCGAAGCCGGGCATTACGAGCAGGATGCCGCTTCATGGTACACGGATTCGGCAAAGGTCATAAGCCAAGCCGTGCGTGAATCGGGTATCGCGCCCGAAAGTGTTGTCGGCTTGAGCATTTCATCGCAGGGCATAACCACCGTTGCGGTGGATGAAAGCCTTGAGCCGCTCACCAATGCGATAAATTGGATGGATGTTCGTCCCGTGCGCTCATGGGAGGGCTTTCTTGCCCGCGCCGGCGAAGCCTACGTCAAGAGCGTGACGGGCTTTCCCGCGGTCAAACAGAAACCGAAATTCGTTGCGAAAATACTTTGGGTACGCGATGAGATGCCCGAGGTATTCAAGCGCGCCGCTTATTTTCTTATGCCCGCGCCGTTCGTTACCGCCAAGCTGACGGGCAAGGTGCTGACCGATCACACAATGGCATCGGGAAGCCTTTTGTACTCAAATTTCAGCTCGGATTGGGACGAAAAGCTGCTTGATGCCGCACAGCTTGATAGGAATCTTTTCCCCGAAATAGTACCGACGGGTACACCGGCGGGATATCTTACCGAGCGTGCCGCGAAGGATTGCGGACTTACACAGAACTGTCTTGTGTCTGTCGGCGGACAGGATCAGAAGGTCTCGGCATATGCGGTAAACGCGGACGAGCACACGGTAGCCTGTTCGTTCGGCACGTCGGCGGCATTTGAGTGCATAACAAATTCACCCGAAAATAATTTCAGCAACATATATAAAGTCTGCCCGTACATCGACGAAAACAAGTATGCCGTTGAGGTATGTATCAATGCGGCAGGCGCTTCGCTCAGGTGGATGCGCGATACTATGCTCGGCGGTGCGGGTTACGAGCCGCTCAATGAGCTGGTACGCAATGCGCCGATCGGCAGTAACGGCATACATTTTATGCCGTTTTTGGGCGGTAAACCGACAAGCAACGGCTTTGCCGCGTTCAACGATGTCGGACTGCACAGCACGCTTTCCGATATAGCCCGAAGCATTTATGAGGGAATCGCGTTCGAGGCACGCTATCTTACCGAAGCGGTCATCAAAAATGCAGAGCTTATCACACTGTATTCCGGCGGAAGCAAGAGCCGTGAGCTTTGCGAAATACTTGCCGATGTACTTGATTTCCCGGTTAAAGCATGCCGTCATGCCGAAATAGGAAGCCTCGGTGCGGCAAAGCTTGCAAAAAAAGGAACCGGACTTCCTGTTGATGGATTTGGTGAAGAATGTCTTAAGGAAAGCACGGTGTATTATCCGAAGCACAGCACGGAATATAATAAATTCTACGAAGAGTATATGAAGCTCCGCCCGTAAAAGCGTGACTTTGCGGGACAGCGTCCCGCACCCTGCGAGCTTTTTTGAAAAAAAGCTCGGCAAAAAACTTTTACTGCGCTTCGCATGAAAAAAACAACAAAAGATGTATTTCCCGTAGGGTGCGGCATCCGCTGTCGCACCGACGTGATGTTTGTTGCAGGAACATATAGTTTGTTTTTTTTGTGTACTTTATCGTGTCATTGCGAGGAGCGAAGCGACGCGGCAATCCGGACGTAAACAAAAGTTACTTTATGTTAAACATGGATTGCCACGCATCCTGCGGATGCTCGCAATGACAAAATATAGCAAAAATACCGCGGTGCGTCGTGGACGCCGCACCCTACTGTCAAAGTGACGCGAAGCGCAATAAAAGTTTTTGCCCCGCTTTTTTCAAAAAGCGGGCGGGGTTTGGGGCAGCGCCCCAAAAAAGGGGAGCGTGGCAGCGTCCCACAAAAAAGAAAGGTAATAAAATGAAAGCAGGAATAAAAGAAATAATAATAACTCCTGATTTTCCCGCGCTGTTAGCGGGTTTCCCCGAGCCGCATGACCGTTTCAACCGTTCGGTGCATGACGATCTTATGGCGCACTGCTTCTATCTTGAAAGTCACGGTGTCGAGCAGGTCATCGTTACGCTCGATCTGCTTTGTTATCCTAAATGGCACGTTACCGCGATGCGTGAAAAGATCGAAAAGCTGACCGGCATCCCCGGCGAAGCGTGCATGATCTCAACGACGCATACGCATTCGGGACCCGAAACGCGTTCAGTGCCGTTTTATCCCGAAAAAGAGTACGAAATAATGTACCCGCGCTACATAAACGAGCTTGGCGATAAGGTCGCCGAAGCGGTGCTTTTTGCCAAACAGCACGCTTTTGACGCCGAAATAGCGTTTTCGCTCGGTCACTGCGGAAGCGAAAAAAATGTCGGAGGCAACCGCCGTGAAAAGGGCGGACTTGCCGACCCGAAGGTATGGGTGACATCCATCCGCGATAAAGAAAAAACATTGCGCGGTGTCATCGTGCGCTATTCGCTCCACCCGACATTTCTCGGCGCGGAAAACCGCGAGATAACCAAGGATTATCCGGGTTACATCTATGAATATCTCAAAAACAAACATGAAAATATCGCAGTTGCGTTTCAGATAGGTACGGCAGGCGATCAGTCGCCGCGCTTCTTCCGCAGCGGATGCACATTTGACGAAGCAAAGCGCGTCGGCTATGCCATCGCCGAGGAAGCCGACCGCGTGCTTGAAAATGCCGTGTACGAAAGCGATCCGATCATCACACGCTACCGCACGGATATTGAGCCCATAGTCAAAACCGTTCCCGAGCTTGCACAGGCGGAAGCCGACCTTGCAAAAAGCGAACGTGAGCTTGAAGAAGCGCAGAAGAATGGGCTTGAACAAGGCGTTGTCAGAAGTCTTGAATGTGCGGTCATCGGCGCAAAGAGAATGCTCGGGCTTGCACGCATAGGCAGAGAGCAGGTCGCACAGCTTCGCGGAAATCATCCGTTTGAGGTTTACCTGCTCAAAATAGGCTCAACATGCATCGTTGCATTCCCGACCGAAACGTTTGTTGAATACGGTCTTGATATCAGTGCGCGTTCGCCTTTCGAAAACACTATCGTCATAACCTGTACGAACGGCTACGGCAGAGGCTATATATGCACTCCCGAAGCGTTCGAGCAGGGCGGATATGAAGCACTCGGCTCACTCTATACAGGCGAAAACGGCGCGCGTCTTGTAGAAACCGCGCTCGCACTGCTTGAAAAGGCAAAGGAGAAATGATAATGAAAAATGTTCTTTTATTGGGTGATTCCGTTCGTATGCAGTATCAGCCTTATGTCGCGGAACAGCTTTCCGACATGAGCGTTTCCGCACCCGACGAAAATTGCAGATTTTCCTCATACATGCTCAACAGCCTGCGTTTCTGGCTTCCGTCAATGCCCAAGCCCGATATCATACACTTCAATTCCGGCTTGTGGGATACCGCGATCCTTTATGTCGATGACGGTCCGTTCACGCCGATAAACGATTATGTAAAGAACATGAACAGCATTCTGCGCGAGCTGAAAAAATTTGACGTGCCGATTATCTTTGCAACGTCAACTCCCGTCAAGGCGGAAATAATCTCAGCCGTCGCCACACCGAGCGTCAATGATCCCGAAGCACCGACGGTGTTCAAGCAGAACAACGACCGCATTGCACAGTACAATGCCGCCGTAACCGAAAGCTTTAAGGATCAGGGCGTTATCATCAACGATCTGTTCTCACTTGTTTATCTCAAGCTTGACGAATATATCTGCAATGACGGTATCCACATGAACGATGCCGGAATCCGCGCCTGCGGTGACGCGGTGGTAAATGCGATAAATAGCACAATACTATAAAGTTTTACGGGCACGCTGTCCCCACGAAATGAGCCTCAGAAATTTTTATCCTTTTTTCACCGGCTTGCGTGTGTGTTTACAGATAAAATCAACAGCGGTATCAGCATTGTCGAAAACAGGGAAGCGCTGTACACCAATTCCGTGATCAAAGGCTTTCTGTATATAAGTATCATGATACGGCAGTATGTCAATTCGTTCAACGTTTTCGAGTTTTTCAGCAAGCCGAGCAATTTCCGATAAGTGCGTTTCATCATCGTTTACGCCGGTAATGAGCGGACATCTTAACACGATATGCGCACCGTATTTGTTTAGTTTTTCGAGATTCGCAAGAATACTTACATTCGAAACTCCCGTATATTTTTCGTGTATCTGCGGGTCGGATATCTTCCAATCGTACAAAAATAAATCCGTATACGGTATTGTTTTTTCGATATTTTCCCATTCCGTGAAGCCGCTTGTTTCGACACATGTATTGATATGCCGCGCCTTACACCTTTTGAGCATTTCAAGCAAAAATCCGTGTTGAAGATAGACCTCGCCGCCCGAAAATGTCACACCTCCGCCCGAAGCTTTGTAAAAGTCCTCATCCTCAGCTATTTTTTCGATGAGCTCATCCGTGCTTATCCCGTAGCCCGTGCGTGCGAGCGCCGACGGACATATATCAACGCATTTCATACAGCCGATACAGCTCGTTCTGTCGAAAATGTGCCCGTTTTTGCCGAACGTATGGCATCCTCCCGGGCACTCCAAGGCACATAAGCCACAAGCAATACACTTTTTTGCACTGTATACTATTTGCGTTAAAACGGTCTTGCTCTCTGGATTGTGACACCACATGCATGAAAGCGGACACCCCTTGAAGAACACTACAGTCCGTATTCCCGGTCCGTCGCTGTCACAAAAGCGCTGGATATTAAAAATCGTGCCTTTCATGTTCAGTAATCCGTTCTTTCTATTATCTCAAGCTGTTGTTTTTCCGGCAAACGCACAAAATAATCGCTGTAGCCGCCGATGCGTACCACAAGGTCCTCGTACTCTTCCGGTGCTTCCATTGCGCGACGCATATCGTCGCTGTCAATGCAGTTGAATTGTATCTGACATCCACCGCGTACGAAAAATGTTTTCAGCAACGATTTCGGGATATCCATGTTCTCTTTGAAATATCTTTTTGAAAGTCTTATGTTGAATGCAACTCCGCCCAAAAAATCATCCTGATTCCACTTTGTCACCGATTCTATCAACGCAGTCGGCGAAGTCATATCCCGTCCCTGCACCGCACCGCAACTATCCGCAAGCGGCATTCCCGCAAGTCGCCCGTCCGGAGTGGCGGGTGTCCGCGAGCCGTAAAGCACATAGTAATTGTATGAAAATATACCGGGTATAAGTCCGTCACCCTCGATCGTCTGCGTCAAGCCGCAGGCGTTCTTCATGCACACCGTAAGCTCTTTGGCAATTTCGTCAGCACGGTCATCATTATTGCCGTAATGCGGAAGTCTGTTGATTATCCTCTGCCGCAGCACCTCATATCCGACGAAATTCGCCTTGACTGCTTTGCGATATTCGTCAAGTGAAATTTCCTTTTTCTCAAACACGAGCTCACGTATAGCACAGAGCGAATCGACGGCGTTCGCAAAACCGAGCACGTTAGGCAGTGTGTGGTTATATATTGCACCTCCTGCACCTACGGGCTTGCCCGACGCGATACAGTTATCCACAAGGCACGAATGACGCATCGCTTCGGTGGCATTTCTTCCGTGTTCAAGCTTGAGAATATTTATTTCGTGATTTTTCCGGATAAATTCTTTTGTCACAAGCTCGAAATAATCATTTTTCAACGAATCGAAATCCGTATATTCACCCGTGTTGAACACATCAAGCAAAAGCGACGGCAACACATGATACGGAGCCGTTGTCCACATAGCCGATTTACCTATGATGGTCAGCTCGACACACGTCGAATTTATATAGTTGTGCGCGTCTTTTTCGTCAAAGCCGTGGCGAATGAGCGAGCTCACTATTTTTTCATCATTCCAAAAAGACGGAAATGTACAGCCTCTGCCTATCATATCAAAGGCATATGTAAGAAGCGCATCGCTCATTGACGGCGTAACACACAGTGCGATATTCGGATCGCTCATCTTTATTCTGTCAACAGAGCGCAGAAACTCCCATGTAAGCTCATTTTCGATCGGCGTGCCGTCGGAAGCCGTACCGCCGACCATCATTCCGAGTGCCGTGTACGGATAGATATATGTAACATATATCATGTTAAAATTATCTATCAATTCTTCCGTAAATTCCTTTGTAATGCGTCCGCAGGCGATATCATCACGGTAGTATTTTATGAGAAGCTGATCGGGACGTCCCGCCGAATACAGCCCACGAAGTGTAAAGGTGTAAAAATGAATGCTTTGCAATGCTTCCCAGAACGTCCGTGCAGGAAATTCCGGCACACGTGCAAGATTCTCTGACATTGCAAGCAGTTCAGCTTTGCGCTTTGCATCGGATGTTTCGTCCGCGCGAACACGCAGGGCATCGGAATAACGGTGCGCATAAGCGATAAGGGCTTCAAGTTCCATGAGTGCGCAATCATAAAATTCTTCTTTTTCAATATTTTCTGCAATATCGCTGCCGGAAAAATCGAGTCTTGATTTTTGCTCTTTTATCTCGTTTATCAGCCCGCGCACTCCGGTGCGAAGCAACCTTTCGTAATCGAGTGCCATGTGATCATTGCGCTGATCCTCCGAGACACAATGCGCCATTTTATACATTTCGGCAAGCTTTGTAAATTCCTCATTTTCGAAACAGCCATTAAAATCCGCTTGACCGCATATAAGCTCATTGTCGGTCAGTACCGGGCACGAATTTTCAAGCTCTGCGACCTCTGCGTATGAACGGCGAAGATTAGTGGTAAGTGCTTTGGTCCCCGAATCAAGATATCCTCTCAGCCAATGCAGTGTCATCGGGTGATTCCCGTATGCGTGTGCTATTTCCCTGCCGCATGCCACCGGCGTTTTCAGATATTCTTTTTTGACCTGTGCCATTCTTTTCGAAAGCTTCATGATATGCTCCTTTAATTCCGTTATCTCTTTTGTCTGAGTTAAATTGCAGTATCGTTCAAAAGTTAATTATATTATATAATTTTTTTGTGCGAAACTTGCTTTTTAAATATGCAAAAACAGTTGTATTTTTGACTTCTTTTATTTGCATATGCCATAAAATGCAGTATTTATGGGAAGTTTATCCACAATGTCAATATTTTGTAATTGACTTTCTCATTGCGATATGCTATCATAAGCTTATAAAAAAAAAGACGGGAGCCGAAAGTGATGAACATACATTGTATAAATCAAGTATGTGAGCACGCTGAAGTCAACGGCGAATGGATATGTACAACGCAGAGCGGAAATCTGAAGCTTCTATTGGTGCGATCAGGTCACGGCTCCTTCTATCAGGGCGCCACATTAAGACATCTTGAAGCAAAAAAGCTGTATCTTTTTTCACAGAGCGCGTACTTCAAAACTTTTTCTGCCGAAGACCTCAACTTGACGGTTATAAGCTTTTATTCCAATTTCACATTGGCATTGGATACATTTCTCGAATTCAGTTTTGACGATGTACCTTTTATGGATCTTTACAGTGTGCGCGAATTTCTGGATAACAGTGCAGAACACTCGTTTCTGTTCAAAAAATTCATTGAAATAATTATTTCATACATCGACATACACTTTTCGATACCGCTTGTCACAAACCCCATAGTTGTAAAGACACTTGATATCATTTGCGCAGAAAGCGACACCGTTACTACGTCGATCCTTGCGCAAAGACTCAGTCTTGACGAAAGTCATTATATCCGTGCGTTCAAGAGAGCAACGGGCTTGACTCCGATGAGCTTTATTCATGCGTGCAGACTTTCGCAAGGGATAATTTACTTAAAAAACGGAATGAGTGTCGCCGACGCCGCCGAAAAATGCGGATATATTTCCCCCTCGGCATTCACGCAGGCAATAAAAAAAGCGACCGGCATTCTTCCGTCGCAGATAAGGCAAAACTGTGTTGATGCCGCAGTTTCACTTGAAACATTCAAGAAAAAAGGTAAGCCATAAGAACTTCGCCTATGCACCCCGGATTTTTGTGGCTCCGTTCTCTTGGGGCTCAGCCGCTTGACCTAGCTTTTGCGGAGCACTGCCCAACACACTGTGCGCTTTTTTAAAAAAAGCATGGCAAAAAACTTTTATTGCGCTTCGCGGCAAGAGGACCTCGTCCCCCTGCATTCCCCTACACGCTTTTAAAAAATCTCGGCAGATTACCGAGTGTTTAGGATAATACATCGTTCAAAAAACGACAAGTTTTCGAAACTTGTCGTTTTTGTTGATTGGACTACGAAACAGATATGTTCGGCAAAGTGATGGATGGTGTGGAATCCCTGTGATATTTAATGATATATCGCTGACGCGATATGATATACGGCTTAGCTGCATTATATATTTTCGCTTCGCTCAAATATGATATCCGTTCCTTCATACCCCGCAGACGAATATCATTGCAAAAAGCACTTGCTTTTGCAAGTGCTTTTTGCATGGTGGGAACAATAGGGCTCGAACCTATGACATTCTGCTTGTAGGGCAGACGCTCTCCCAGCTGAGCTATGCTCCCATAAATAATGGTGATCCATCCGGGATTTGAACCCGGGACACCTTGATTAAAAGTCAAGTGCTCTACCGACTGAGCTAATGAATCATTTAGAATAAAATAACCAAATGGCTGGGGTAGCTGGACTCGAACCAGCGAATGACGGAATCAAAATCCGTTGCCTTACCGCTTGGCTATACCCCAAAGAAAAAATGGGGTGGGTAATGGGACTTGAACCCACGGCCTCCAGAGCCACAATCTGGCGCGCTAGCCAACTGCGCCATACCCACCATACGTTCTTCTTCGGTGAAGTGGTGCGCCAGAAGGGAGTCGAACCCCCGACACACGGCTTAGAAGGCCGTTGCTCTATCCTACTGAGCTACTGGCGCATAACACCAAATAACCTTTCAATAAGGTTGGAGCGGGTGATGGGAATCGAACCCACGCAATCAGCTTGGAAGGCTGAGATTCTACCATTGAACTACACCCGCACATTTGACCTTCTCAACCAAAGGCGTAGTTAATTATATTATTAAAGTGTGTTTTTGTCAAACACTTTTTTTGTTTTTACGGATTTTTTTATTTTTTCCATTTAAGCGACGTTAAATTGAAATTTGCATATCGCTCAAATTATATATTCTTCTGACACACTGCCGTCTGATGCAACGAATACGGCAGTTATTTTTCCGTTTAAGAATTCAAGTCCCGTTCCGGTAAATTTATCCTTATCCGGCTTTGCGCCGACTATAACGGTACAGGGCTGACCGAGATCATCCTTTTCTCCGCCGACTGTATCTATCGAGGTTGTGTGCTTGTGACCGCACAACATTACATCCGGCTTAACATTTTCGCGCAGAAGTCTTGCCCATTCCGCATAAATATCCTGCTCGATATCGAACGGCGGCTTGAAAATGCGCGTGAACGGCACATGACATACGGCAAGCTTGTATTTCACCGAAGCATCATTGTATTCACCGTCCGCGATGATTTTTTTCAAAAAATCCACCTGTCGTTTGCGGAACGGGTGACAGCTTACGGTATAGCCGTATTCCGCATGTATATCGTCCTTGTCCTCACCGCAGTCAAGGATAACTCCCCACACACTTCCGATGCGGAAGCTGTAATATGTGTTGCCGTTTTCGTTCGGCGTGTATTCGCTTATTTTTTCGGCGTACAGTCCGCGCAGGTCGTGATTGCCGCGGGCATAAACTATCGGTATGCTTCCGCCGGTCACACGTCCGGCTATCTCATATATGGTGTTGAAATATTCCGTTTCGCCACTGTGATTTGGAATATCGCCGTTAAGTATCAGCAGGTCGATTTTGCCGAATGCTTTTGCCGCCGCCACAGGCGTTTCAACTGCGTTGTGAGTGTCTGCAATATGAAATGCTCTGAAGTTATCCTGCGGCAGAGGCGAAAACGCAAAATTTATTTCGGTCTCAGGCTCTGTTTCGGGAAAATAAGGCTTACGGTCTATGATCTTACGTTCGCAAACGGTGTAGCTCTTTGCTTCATCAAGAGCCGCTTGCGGAACGGTCACGCGGTGTACATCGGTCATTGAACGCATTATGCCGTTTGATTCGTCGTAATAATATGTATCGCCGACCTTAATCCTGAAAAGTGACGGATCGGTAACGGGGACCATTATCTGATAAGTGTTTCCTACCGCAAATACCGCGGGTGCTGTTTTTAACATTATTATTATCTCCTGTCGTTGTTTTTAACCGAAAACGCCTGTGGAAAAATACCTGTCGCCGGAATCGGGGAAAAGCGTCACTATCAGCTTGCCGCTGTTTTCGATTTTCTGCGCAAGCTTTACCGATGCCGCGAGAGCCGCGCCGGAGCTTATTCCGACAAGTATGCCTTCTTTTACGGCAATCATGCGTGTGAATTCGTATGCTTCGTCATCGCTTACGGCGATCACCTCGTCGTAGATGTCGGTATCAAGCGTTTCGGGAACAAAATTTGCACCGATGCCCTGTATTTTGTGTGCGCCTGCAAAGCCTTTCGATAATAGCGGAGACGATGCCGGCTCGACCGCGACAACGCGTATTGCACTATTGTTCTCTTTAAGACGCTTTGCCGTACCCGAAAGCGTTCCGCCCGTGCCCGCCGTGCAGACAAAGATATCCACCTTTCCGTCTGTATCGTCCCATATTTCGACGCCCGTGGTTTCGTAGTGAACGCGCGGATTCACGGGATTCGTGAACTGTCCCGGAATAAACGCGCCGGGGATCTCAGCAGCAAGCTTTTGAGCTGTTTCTATAGCGCCCGTCATTCCGAGTGTACCGTCGGAAAGAACTATTTCCGCACCGTAGGCACTTATTGCAAGCTTGCGTTCGTTGCTCATGGTATCGGGCATTACAATTATTGTGCGGTAGCCCTTAGCCGCCGCGACGCTCGCAAGTCCTATGCCCGTGTTGCCGCTTGTCGGCTCAATTATTACCGATCCTTTTTTCAGTATTCCTTTCTTTTCCGCATCCTCTATCATGCCCTTTGCAACTCTGTCCTTTGCCGATCCCGCCGGATTAAGAAATTCAAGCTTTGCGGCGATCTTCGCATTCAAACCAAGCTCGGTTTCGATATGAGAAAGCTCCAAAAGCGGTGTGGACCCGATTATTTCATCAGCCGAAGAATATATTTTCATATTTTGCGCCTCCGTAAATACTATATAAGGATACGCCCAAGTCAGATGTTTGTCAATACTTTTTATACGCAAATTATCATGAAAAAAGCATGAAAATAAAAGTAAATCTGAACGTTTTACGAATGATTCGCGCATTGCGGGCATTTATTTGTTACAAAAGTGTTGCACGTTTTTTCGTTATATGGTACAATAGCCGTGACAGGAGGTATAATCTGTGATCAAAAAACTAATAACGGCGCTATGTATTGCCACGGTACTTGCGTGTTCTTTGAACGCTTCGGCGGTACCGGATTCGCTAATGAAGCTCGGCAGTAAAGGGCCTGATGTCAAAGAGCTCCAATTAAAGCTTGAAGAGCTCGGTTATCTCGACCCGACATATATAACCGGCTTTTTCGGACCAAACACCGTAGAAGCGGTAAAAAAATACCAGCAGGCACAAAGCATTACTGTTTCGGGCATTGCGGAAAATGACATGCTTGAAAAAATGTTTACCAAAAATGAATTTGACGTTACAATGACTATCCGTAACGGTGACGAAAGCAGTATAGTCAAGCGGTTACAGCAGGCACTCTGCGACATGAAATACCTTGATGCCGAAAGCGTTACGGGTTACTACGGTGACAAAACCGAAGCGGCTGTTAAAAAATTTCAAAGCGACAACGGCATACAGCCTACCGGAATCGCGGCAAAGCTGACGCTTGAAAAAATCAATGTGCTTATCAATGTAGCAAAGCTCGATACCGGCAGAGTTTATAAAGCGGGTGATGAAGATGCCGGCGTCAAAGAGCTTCAACAGCGGTTGTGCGACCTCGGCTATCTCGATGTAAAATATGTTACGGGATATTTCGGCGCAATAACGGTCGCGGCAGTAAAGAAATTCCAAAAAACGAATCAAATAAGTCAAACAGGCACAGTTGCCGAAATGACGCTTGCAGCGCTTAATTCTGCAACTGCAAAAACAAATGCCGATCCCGACGACCCAGATAAGGATTATGTCGCCAAGCCCGGCACTCTGCGCTACGGTGACAGGGGCTCACTTGTCAAAACGCTTCAAAACAATCTCAAAAAGCTCGGATATTTTTCGGGCACGGCAACGGGTGAGTTCGGTGATGTAACAAAGCAATCGGTAATAAAATTTCAAAAAGCATATTCGCTGACAGCTGACGGCATAGCAAACGCCAAGACGCTTTCAAAAATCTCTGCGGCAATAAGCGCTAAAAGCTCATCGTCGGGAGGCTCAAAAGCTTCTTCATCAAGTTCTTCATCAGGCTCCGGCACAGCTTCGTCCTCGGGAGTGACCGTCAGCGGATATGATTCGGCAAATATGGATGTAGTCAACTCTGCGCTTGCCACGCTCAACGCTTCCCAGCTTGAGGATGTCAAGCTCATCGCGCGTATAATCAAGCGTGAGGTCGGCGGAAGCTCATACAAGTGTCAGCTTGCTGTCGGCAGTATAATCATGAATCGTGTTGCCCGCAACTGTGCTTCCGTACACGACGTAATATATGCACCGAATCAGTTCTCAACAGCCAATTCATCGCTTCCTAACGAAACGTATTCAACAAGCAATTATTACGCCGCGCTTGAAGCGTATATGGGCGTTAAGCCGATAGGCAACTGTCTGTATTTCTGTTCGCAATCAGTGCGCTATTCATCATGGATGGGTAAACACCGCACATATTACTGCACCATCGGCACCGAATGCTTCTTCTTGTAAGAGCGCTCTCTGCGTAGCTCTACCCCGCACCCCGCCTGCTTTTTTGAAAAAGCGTGGCAAAGTAAAACAACTACAGTGCCTTATGCTAAAGTATAGCGCAGGCACTGTGTTTTTTATCATTGCTTACTTTATTGTGCAATTGTGAGAAGTGACGTGACGCAGCAATCCATTTTCAATACATGTAACTTTCGGCAGAAGCGAACTATGCTCGCCCGTAGTAGTACAATCAGTGCGCGTGTCTTTGTCCCTCGGCTCTGTATTGCGACGGGGTCATGCCGGTGACTTTCCTGAAAGCGCGATGGAAGCTTCTTTCGCAGGAAAAACCGCACTGTGTTGCGATATCCGTTGACGAATCGTGAGTGGAAAGCAAGAGAGTTTTTGCTTTTTCGACGCGGATGCAATTGAGGAACGAGCAAAAATTCATGTGCATTACGGTCTTGAAATAATGTGAGATATAATTTGCACTGTAGCCGAGCTGCGTGGCGGCGGACGCAAGTGTCACATTTTCGCCGGAATTTGTATGGATATAAAGAATCAGCTTTGAAAACATATCGTTTTCCTCAAATTTTTCTTTAACGGGAACGCATGAAAAATATTCCTCGAAAATCGCAAACAGCCCTGCCTTGATTTGACGCATGCTTATATCTTTCATATCCTCTTCGCTGTCGATATTACCGAGCCCTGTGAGCTTTGAGAGAACATAATCACGTGTAATCGCGTTTGGCAAAAATACGCATTTTTCGCCGTAAATAAGCTCGCGCTTTTTAACAAATTCGGAAATAAACACATCGGAAAACACGCTTATCCAAACACGCGAATACTCCGGAGCGTTGAGCTTGTGTACCTGAAACGGCATAATTATCGCAAATTCTCCCGCATGCATTGTTTCGGGAGCGTCATTCACAGTAAGCTCAAGCTCACCCTCATACACATATATCAGCTCCGTATACTGATGCAGATGTGACGGATAGTTGTACTGTCCGAGACACAGCTCGCATTTGAACTCGTCACTGTATCCGAAATTATCGGTTTGAACAAAAATACGTATCACCTCAATTTGAAACAAACACCGAAACTTGTTTTTTGCCGTATGAAATCGACTTGTTTTACATATATGATATCACATTATCGGAAGAATATCAACAAGTGTATGATAAAACCATAAATAAAAATATTCTTTTTTCTTTCTTCAGGAAAGTTTGCATGATGGAGCAAGGGCAAATCCCCCTGCGTTTTTTGGTCAAAGAGAAGATAGCGCTTAAAAAAGCTTGTCGACGAAAAGAATATCATTACATTTGACAACAATATATGTTATATGGTATTATATGAGTAGTTTGGGTTATCCTGCTGATATTCATTAGACTATTTATATTGATATTTGTGGAGTATATATGGAAAATATTAATGAATTGGAGAATATTGACGCGCCGAAGCACAAGCGGATATATGACGTCCCCGACATAATGCCGGAGCGAAAGCCTTGCTATGAATTTTTTAAGCGATTATTTGATATTGTGCTTTCGCTCATAGCCATTGTACTGTGTTTTATTCCCATGATAATTATAGGAATAATAATAAGGGTGGATTCCAAGGGTGCATCCATATACCGACAAGAGCGTCTGGGTAAAGATGGGAAACCATTTATGCTTCTTAAATTTCGCTCAATGTACATGGATGCCGAAGATGACGGTGAACAGTGGGCTGCCGAAAACGATACGCGTTGCACACGCGTTGGCGGTTTTTTGCGCAAATCGCGGTTGGACGAGCTGCCTCAGTTTTTCAATATTCTTGCCGGAAGCATGTCAATAGTAGGGCCGCGTCCCGAACGTGCATATTTTTACAACGAATTCGAAAAAACGATCCACGGCTTTTCATATAGGACTCGCGTATTGCCCGGACTGACAGGACTTGCACAGGTAAACGGCGGATATGATCTTCTTCCGGAAGAAAAAATTGTTTATGACATGGAATATATCAAAACACGCTCGCTGACGCTTGATTTTCAGTGCATCGTGCGTACAGTGTCGGTAATTTTCAGTCATGACGGTGCGAGATAAAATGGAACTTAAGGATAAAAATATTTTAATAGTAAGTCCGTTCTTTTTTGATTACCATGTACGGATACAGCGTGCGCTGATGCTACGGGGGGCAGATGTCGACGTTATCAACGAACAGCCGTCCGGTTCGGCATTTGCGCGAATAATGATGCGCAAGGATATACCTCTGTATCACCGTGTGATCGACAAATATTTTGACAGCGTATTTCCACGTCTTAAGAAGGACTACGACTTTATTCTGTTTATTAAGTGTGAAGCGCCTACGGTGGATGTCTTAAAAAAATTCAAGCGTCGGTTTCCGTTCGCCAAACGGATTTTATATCTTTGGGATTCTGTTGCCAATATAGCGCATATAACCAAGAAATTCGGATATTTCAACAAAATCTTTTCGTTTGATAAGGATGATGTACAGCGTTACTCATTCCTTGAGTACGCTTATTGGGGATATACCCGCGAGTTTGATATCCCAAGCGACGAAAAACCGGAATACGATATTTCCTTTATCGGAACATTACATTCGATGCGCCCGGCGATCATTTCGAGCATTGAGCGTCAGTGCCGCGTAATGGGGTTGAGCTTTTACAAATTTGTATATCTGCCGCATCCTATAGTCTTTTTGTACAACAAGTTGACTAATCCGTGCTTCAAGCGAATAAAGCGGTCACAGGTGCATTTTTCTCCGCTTTCGACACAGGAAACGATAGATATTTACAAAAAGTCGTTTGCCGTGCTTGAAATCGAAAACGACAAGCAAAGCGGCGCTACAACTCGCATGGGCGAAATGATAGGTATGCAAAAGAAAATGATCACTACGTTTGATTGCCGCAACGAGGCGTTTTATCGCAAGGAAAATCAGCTTGTGCTTGATGCGAACAGTATTCAGCTCAAGCGTGATTTCTTTACTACACCTTATGCGCAGATACCCGAAGAGATACGGCGAGAGTATTCGTTTGATAAGTTCATCGACATAGTTTTCAAATAAATACGGAGTGCAAAGGGAACGGCGTTCCCGCAAAATAAAGGAGAATATATTATGAAAAAGTTGCTTGCTGTGATTCTCAGCACGGCATTGCTTGCGGGTGTACTGACGGCTTTATGCGGACTTCCCGTATACGCTGACGAAAACACTTACGATGCGCAAGTTTGGAAGCCTGTTGAGATAACGCTCACGAGTGCTTCGGATTATAAAAATCCGTATGCCGATGTTGAGATAAACTCAGTATTCACACATTCCGACGGAACAACTATATCTCTTCCCGGGTTTTGGAAAGAAAACAAAACATGGGCGGTACGATTCTCACCCACAAAGACGGGCGAATGGACATATAATATAACATGCTCCAAATCCGACGCGGGACTTACGGCATCCGGAAAGGTCAACGCTACCGAGAACACATCAAATACCATGCTTGCCAAGCACGGCTTCGTGCGCATTTCCGACGACGCGCATTTTTATTCTTACGCCGACGGCACACCGTTCTTTTGGCTCGGCGATACCAACTGGCAGGCTCCCAACTATATTTCAACGACTACCTGCAATTATCCGGGATGTAAGTGCGGCAGTCAGTTTGAACATGAAGTAAACAACCGTGTTGAAAAGGGATTTACGGTATATCAGACATATTTTGATTCTGCAGAATCCGACGGCGGCGGACAGCGCGGCATTCTGCCGAGCATCTGGAAGACAAAGCACAAGCTCCCTTCAGCACAGGTTTTTAACGAAAAGATCGACCATATGTTTGAATATCTGCTTGAACACGATATGACAGTCGCTCTCGGCTTCGGCGTTCACACAAGCACGATGAACAACATGAAGGATGCGGATTTCTTCCGCTTCGTGCGTTATTGCGTGGCACGTTACGCCTGCTACAGTGTCGTGTGGATATCCGGACAGGAAATAACGAATACCGCTGATGCCGCCGCCACTCCGGGCAGAGATGTCATGGGCATCTACATGGAAGGCTCCGAGCTTATCGGCAGACTTGACGGCTATCATCATCCCAACGGTGCGCACATGTATCCCATGATGCTTATTGACGAGCGCGCAAAACGCCTTGATGAAGCTGATTGGCATAACTGTTGGATTCTTCAGGCAGGTCACAGCAGAAAAGTGCAGAATAAAAAATTCTACGCAAGCTACTATCTCGGTGCGACAAAGACAAAGCCGTATATCGAAGGCGAAGCGAATTATGAGGATATCAACTGCGGCGGTTTCACGGGTTATGATGCAAACCGCTACTGCGCATGGAACGCGCTTATGTGCGGCTGTGCAGGTTTCACATACGGTGTTACGGGAATTTGGGCGAACTGCTATTCGACTGAAAAGAACACAGGTTGGTACGGCATAACCTCTTACAGTTATGAGCCGTGGTACATCGGTCTTGACAAGCCCGGCTCCTATGAAGTAGCCTATATGCGTCAATTTTTCGAGAGCTTTGATTGGACAAAACTCATTCCGAGATTCTACGATGCTGCCTACGCCGATTTTGCAATGGACGAAAAGAAGCTTATCTCGTCGACCGACGATGCTTCGACCATCGTATGCTATTTCTACAATAAGGATGTGGAAACGGGCAAGCTGATGCGGCTTGATTCATCAAAAAAATACACCGCATGGTGGTTCAATGTACAGACAGGCGCGTTCACAAAGATAACCGATGTCAGTGGCTCTGCGGAGTATAGTATTCCCGATAAGCCTTCAACTGCCGATTGGGCGTTTCTGCTTACCGACAGCGATATGTCAAAGGTACGCACCGCTTCGCTTTATAAGGATCTGTATGACGAAAATCCCGACAACACCATCACGGGCAATATCATAACGCCTAAAAAAGTCACCGCTATAGGCGGATGTGAGTATATCAACAACAAGCTCGCCGATATTACGGGGCGGCTGTACGACCTCTCGGGTGATACCGCATGGGAGCCTGTAGCTGACCGTACGACACAGACGATAATCTACGATCTCGGCGTACCGTATGATCTTACGCACATCACAATAGCGCCGCAGACAGGCACTACGCTTCCGACGTACCGCATCGAAGTTTCAAACGACGCAAAAACATGGATGATAATGGCGGATGCCTCTATCCGTGAAATGAAGTGGTCGGACGATAAAACATTCATCAGCGAAAAGCTTGCGGGCGGCTACCGCTATGTCAAGGTACTCATTCTAAACGCTGAAAATGTCGATAAGAATTCGCCGTTCAAGCTAACATATAACGATGCAACAAAAACATATTATTCGCACACCGCTATTGCCGAAATAAGCGTATTCGGCAACGGCACTGCAGAAATCACCGATGCACCGCCAATAACCGATGTGCCATCGAATCCGGGCAGCACTGCCGATCCGAATATAAGCAGCGGTAACAGCAAAAACGGAAATACCACGCTTATCATCATGTGTGCCGCAGTTGTAGGAGTTGCCGCGGGTGTGGCGATCGGCATGATAGTTACGCGTAAAAAGAAAAAAGATTAAACGCTTATGCAGGGTGACGCGACAATCCTTATTCGCGCAAAATCAATTTTACGTCATTATGGATTGCCACGCCTACTCTGCGTAGGCTCGCAATGGCACAAGAGAGTTTTTATAGCAACCACTCGGATTTCTACCACTTATTCTGGCAAAACGCAATAAAAGCTTTACCCACGCTTTTTCAAAAGCGGACGGATTTGAGGCGGAGCTCCGAAATAAGCCTTACTCATCATACAGTGTTTTGAGTAAATCGCGAATTTTTGCGGCTTTTTCAAATTCAAGATCCCGCGCATACCTGAGCATCTGTTCTTCAAGCTGCGCGATCTGTGCTTTGGGATCTGTGCTTTTTACAAGCTCGACATCCTCGGACTTGCTTATTTCTATAAGCTCGGCTATTGGTTTGATTATAGTTTTAGGCGTAATATTATGCTCAAGATTATATTTATTTTGGATATCGCGTCTGCGCTTCGTCTCGTCTATCGCGCCGCGCATTGAATCCGTGATATTGTCCGCATACATTATAACTCTGCCCTCGGCGTTACGCGCACCGCGTCCGATTGTCTGGATAAGCGAACGCTGTGACCGTAAAAAGCCCTCCTTATCGGCATCGAGAATGGCTATCAGTGCGACCTCCGGCAAATCAAGTCCCTCACGCAAAAGATTTATCCCGACGAGCACATCAAATTTGCCAAGCCGCAGATTCCGAAGTATCTTAACACGCTCAAGTGTGTGTATCTCCGAATGCATATATTCGGTTTTGATCCCGGCTTCCTTGAGGTACGCCGTGAGCATTTCCGCCATGCGTTTTGTCAGTGTTGTTACAAGCGTGCGGAAGCCTTTTGCAGTCGTCGCGGTGATTTCTTCGATGAGGTCGTCTATTTGCCCTTCAATCGGGCGCACCTCTATCAGCGGGTCGAGCAAACCCGTAGGTCTGATTATCTGCTCCGCGACTTCGCCACCCGCGCGCTCAAGCTCGTATTCTGCGGGCGTCGCCGATACGAATATCGTTTGAAGCAATCGCTTTTCCGTTTCCTCGAAGCGGAGCGGTCTGTTATCGAACGCCGCAGGCAGACGAAATCCGTATTTAACGAGCATCTCCTTGCGTGAACGATCGCCCGCGTACATCGCGCGGAGCTGAGGTACGGTAACATGTGATTCGTCAATTATCGTCAAAAAATCGCTCGGGAAATAATCCAGCAAGGTGTACGGCGGCTGTCCCGGTTTTCTGCCATCGAGATACCGTGAATAGTTTTCTATTCCGGAGCAATAGCCTATCTCCGAAATCATTTCGATATCGTAGCGTGTGCGCTGTTCAATGCGCTCGCGCTCAAGCGGTTTACTCTCGTGTTCAAAGAAATCTATCTGCTTTTCAAGGTCAATCCCGATGTTCTTTATGGCATTTCTGAGCTGTTCGGAATCTGCCGCATAGTGCGTGTTCGGGAATATCGCACAGTGGGAAAGCGTCGAAAGCACATGTCCCGTCGCGACCTCGATCTCGCAAAGACGGTCTATCTCATCGTCGAAAAACTCAACGCGCACCGCCTTATCACTGCGCTCGGCGGTAATTATCTCGACATTGTCGCCACGCACGCGGAATGTGCCTCGTGCAAAATCAATATCGTTGCGCTCATACTGTATGTTGATAAGCTTTTTCAGCAGCTCGTCGCGTTCAAGCGTCATGCCCGGGCGGAGCGATACCGCCATTTCGCTGTATGCCTTGGGATCGCCGAGGCCGTATATGCACGAAACCGATGCGACCACTATAACATCGCGACGCTCCTGCAACGCGCATGTCGCACTGTGACGGAGCTTCTCTATCTCGTCATTTATCGACGAATCCTTTTCAATATAGGTATCTGTCTGCGGGATATACGCCTCCGGCTGATAATAGTCATAGAACGAAACGAAATATTCCACCGCATTTTCGGGGAAAAACTCCTTGAATTCCGAATAGAGCTGTGCCGCAAGCGTCTTGTTATGAGCAAGCACGAGCGTCGGACGGTTTACCCTCTCAATGATATTTGCCATTGTAAACGTCTTGCCCGATCCTGTTACGCCCAAAAGCACCTGTGCGTCAAGCCCATCATTGATGCCCTCGACAAGCTTGTCTATTGCCTGCGGCTGATCGCCGGTAGGTTTGAATTTTGAATGAATTTCAAAATGATCCATGTTATCCTCCTCCATGTTCGGCATTGGCGAAATTAAAAATACAGCGTCACGAACCAAATGATCGCGGAAATGATCAACAACGGCTGAAGGTAAATAATATAGCTCGAAACTACGGCTATTTTTCCATCTATGCCGACGCTTGATATCTTTTTTCTGAGGGCGCGGCGCTTGATAATGGCTTTGACTTTTGTTTTCAAATCATCTACACCGATAATATCGGCAATAATATTCATTCCGTCAAGTCCTTCAAAGAACACAAGGTTAACCATTGCTATGACAGCATTTTGAAGTCCGGCATAATAAAGTGCGGTGCGCATTAACGGTATTTTTAATGCCAATATGAAAAACACACCTGCAAGCAGTGCGTTCGCTTCGATTCCCGCGGCATCAATCTGCGCAAGATGAAATCTCCGTTTGATCGTGCTTGTACTCATCAGCGTATATGCCCCGGGCAAAAAATTGTTTATCATTACCCCGAACTCAAAGACCTTGCCGCCGTAAGCTATACACGCCGCCGCGTGTGACCATTCGTGCAGAAATATTCCGACAACTATTCCGAGCAGTTGACCTCCGGTGACTGCCCGGAATGAATACTCGATTTCCATTCCGCGTGCAAGGCAGAGCCCTGTAACTATGGCGGGAATAAATAACAGCATCAACAGTAAATTGCTGAAAGAAGAAATCACACGCTTAGCCTTTGGCCATTTCGGGATAAATACAGTCCGGTAATATGAGCCGAATCCCTTCATCAGTGTCATGGAATCACGCAATAATTCGGATTCTTCGAACATGTCAAGCGCGTCGTTGATTTCGCTTCGGCTCATATGACAATCTATATCATACGGACTTGTTTTTCCGTCGAGGTTTTTCAAAAGAACGACAAGGGGCGCGTCGATAGTATATTCCTCTTCGGCAAGCCAATTCAAGACCTTATACTGATTTTTATTTATCCTTTTGTACAGCAGAAAATTAACTGCCATGGGATATCTTGCCATATGCTTCATCTCCTGCAAAGTATCAGGGCAGAACTGCTATTTCATCGTTGCGGATACCAAACAGCTTTCTGTCACGGCAGACCGACTTGCATGCGATAACGGTCGCAGGCGAGTATTGGTCGATATGACAAAGCACACAATCGTCTATCAAGCCTAAGCCGCTGTAATCACTTAGGCTGTAGTTATCATCTTCAAGCTGAGCGACATATCCGATATCGACCGTCGCCAACGAAGCTCCCGCGGAAACGCCGATATAGGTACTTCCGTTTTTGAGCATTCGTAATATTTCCCCCAAAAAATTGATTTCCCGTAGCTCGAACAACAGTTTGAACGGGTCACCACCCGGAACGTATATGTAATCAAATACGGTGTTTTTTGCCTCTGCCGCATTACCTGCATCGAGAATAAATATGTTCTCCGCAGAAAAGCCGAATGCTACAAGTCCGTCACTTTCGCGGATGCCGGTATTTATATTATTGAAGCCCGCAAACGGGATCATCAATACTTTTTTATCTTCCGGCTGCGACACATACTCTCTTATTTTTTGCGATACGATCGGACTTCTGAATCCGAATGAAGATAAAATGATCATTTTAACACCTCCGTAAATTCATTGCAGATGATACGGTCACATTCTTTCGAGGCTCAAACATTCCTTATTCTGGTTTGACGCGTGATCGCGTATCCACGAACATATTGCTTCATAATTATTTGTATTAAGGTATTCGGAAAGCTCATCCAGATTTTGTTCAAAATCGGAAACCTTATAGCCGTTCAAAACAAGCAACGTCAACATTGCCAGCATGGCTGTTTCTTCATTTCCCTCATTAAAAACACGGTTTGATACGATCAGGCATCCGAGCTTTGCCGATTTTTCCACAGTAGTCTTGTATTTATAGAAAAACTCATCAACTTTTTCATACGGTATTTCTGCGATATCTTTTATCTTCGCCTCGTCTTCGCTTGTGAGGCGTGCTTCATCATTGACTATCTTTTGATTAAGCATAATCAGCTGCTTCGCAGTCAGCTTATTCATAAATTAAAACTCCAATCATTTGTCTAATATGCTTTTTACTCATTGTTATTCAGAAATCTTTTTCTGAACAGCGCAATGTTCTGGCTGCCGACAACTTCGACATCCTTATCATGAACGGTACCCATATAACGTGGATTATCACCTTCGCCGTATTTATCTGAAAGATATCTGATGATCCGCTTTTTGGCTTTTTTTGTAACTACGGAATCGAGCCAGCTTATCCGTGCGTGATGGATACATTCCTTTGTTACACCGTTTTCACGGTATGTATCGGATTCCACAATGACCTTATCGCCATCTTGAACGATATTGTAAATAGAGGCTTTCTGTCCGTTGATAAGCGCAGAACGTGCCGAGAAGCCGACCTCCTCGTGTATCGCAAACGCCACGTCGAGCACGGTAGCCCCCTTGGGAAGCATGATGATTTTCCCGTTTCTTAGCGTGATATTGATAGTTTCCGACACATTATCGTCGCTTTCGTCCGCCTCATTCGCATAGACTGCTGAGCCGTTACCGAATTTATATGCCAAATAATCATCGACCATGCTGAAACAACAGCGGAATCTGTTTCTGAAGCTGTCCTCAACGGTAATGATAAAACGGTTGTATTCGTCGGTCATGAAATCGGTTATTGCTCTTCCTGTTTCATTGATATGCTTCGAAAACATTTTTACAAACATCGAAGCGAATGAATCAATAGTGCCGTTTTTATCTCTTGAATCGAGAATGATATCAAAATCACATATCGGGACGACCTTTTTATCCACCTGCTCCGCAGTGATGACATTCTGCCCGATGGCGTTTTTTATAAAATCATACACTTCGTGCGGAAGATAAAGGCGTCTCTTTACCTGAACATCGAACCCTTGTATATCAAGCATGGATTTACAGCTCCGGTTAAAATCCTCGCCGAGGTGATTGCAGAGGATGTTTTCCATTTCTTCGATAAAATCGTTGTTTTTTTCCACCATGTCAAGGTATGATGCCTTTATCTTCTCATAACGGTTCAAATCACTTGTGCGCCAATTCAAGTCCTCGATGATCGACACAAAATAATTCAAATTGTACTTTTTGAACAGAGGAAGATATGCCGAAACAGTCTCATCTATTTTTCTGTGCTTTTTCTCGCTGTTCATTATGTCGATGGTTTGAAGGTTGTGTATTCGGTCAGCGGCTTTGATATAAAGCGCAAAAATCATAAACGGGTCGGCAGATACCGTTTGCGCAAGTTTTTTTACCGTCAGCTCATCGCGCTCCGCTTTGTCAAGCTGATGATACTCAATGCTTTGCGATTCCTCAAATTCTCTGTCTACGGAGGTAACGGCTTCAACTAATTGTGCTACACGGACACCGCATTTTTCTTTGATCGCTTTTTTTGCCGCAGAACTGTTTTCAAGCGTATCCTCGGCTACATCGTGCAGTAATGCCGCCGCGACGATCGCACTTTCAACGCCCTCGTTGGCAAGGATCCTTGCGACGCAGATCGGATGTACAAGATACGGCTCGCCCGACTGCCTTTTCGGCGAATCATAATGCGCTTCGCGTGCCAAACCGTATGCCTTGGAAATAGATACCGAATCCGGAATGCCGTTTTTGTTCATAATGCGCATCATGGATTCGTACATCTTATCGCAAACTCTCATCGCTATATAGTATTCTATACTTTCGCCATCCGATACGTTTGGCTTTCGCGGAGCTTTTCGCACTGCCTCCGCCGTCCATTCAAAGTAATGCTTTGCACGGTTTTCACGGAATACGGTTTCAAAAACGGTAAGACTTGCTTTGCCGCACATGTAATCCTTATATAACAGCATGGCAATGATGTCATCTACCTCGGGTTCCATTTTTCCGCACATCAAAGCCGCTTCCTTTATTCGGTGAATAAACGCTTCATCGGACTTTCCGTTATCCCACGCAAGGTCAAGTGCCGATATTACGTCATCCGTTCCGGATTTGGACATTTTGCCGACGGTGTCGATTATTTCGCGGACGCTGTCGATTTCCTTTAATTCGGGATAAAGCTTCATAGTTCAAGCTCCTTTCGTCGCGCCTCACTTACTGAGACCGCCATTATATTTTTTTATCAGGGCGAATACCTTTCTGTCCTCTTCCTCACTCACCGTGCCCACACAGCACAAATTCTTTTTAACATAATTCCCGATGAGCTGATTGAGACGGTTGGAAACTATCGCTTCCTTGTCGTTGTCATCAAGAAAGCTTGTCGCGGCTGATGCACCGTCATAAAGCTTTTTGCATATCGCGCACAGCTCGACGGATTCATCTGTCGAAGTGATCGTCGCCGATGCCATATTAAGATGCTCTGCGATAACATCTGGCGAGCATCCCAGCGTATATTTGGAAAGGATGATTTTTTGAGCTACCGGCATATGCTGTCGTCCGTGTGCTACGGACGCGACACTGCCGATGCCTCCGATAAAATCCGTATCGGTCTTTTTTTGAGGTGAATAAAGTACTATAAGCGCGTTATCGCCGTATTTACTGCTGCCGATATTTATGAAGGTATGGTGATCGCTGAATTCAACATCGCCGTCATAAATACCCGAGGTATTATAATATGCCTGCCGAATAAAATCATTGCGGTCATTTATGCTGATTTCCGCCGAAAATATTTCTTCCAGCTTTTTCTTGAGCTCAAACGCACTGTCCTTTTCCTCATCCTTAAAAAAAGCCGCTATCGCTTTTGCCGAAACATCCCCGTTTACGCCGTTTATATCATCGTAGACAGAAAGAACGCCGTATCTCAATTCGCGTGTGGCTTTATGTGCCTGCTCGTCGCCGGATTTCGTCTGATCGAAGTAATAGCAAAGATAACAGCCGATAAAATCACTTCTCTTCAGCATTTTCTTTGTTTCTACCGTGACACCTTTCTTTTGCTGTAAAACATATTGAGGGTCAAAGCTGTCATTTATCAAATCGTCGATATGCAGATCAAGCCCTTTTCCCTTAAAAACCTCCAGTGCGCAAATATTTGCAAGATACGCAACGGACGGAGCGCGTTCGCCTTTGATATAATTGCTGAGTGCGGGCTCCGACACGCTTGTTTTTCTTGCAAATTCCGCCTGGCTCCATTCGACGGCAGTGCACAGCTTCATAATATTATTTCCGATGTTCTTGGCGATCTTGTCTTTGTCCACCACATAGTCATAAAAAATATCCGTATCTCTCGTGCTCATATTCCGATCCTCCCGCTTTTTGATTTGGTAGTATAATAGCACGATTATTTATGTCTGTCAACACTTTGTGAACGATTAATTTTGCTTTTTCATAATATACTTTTTCAATGCCAAAACAGTTTCGCATTAGTAAATGGATGCGTTCGCTTTTTGCCAAACATTTGTTAAGTTTTGTACAAAACGATGATTTTATACAAAATTCACATTCGTATCGGTTATTTACATTTGTATTGTGTGCCCAATAAAAAAACAGTGAGCTTAGCAAGCCGGAATGTACACCAAAATATCAGACTCCATTCAAAGCACAAAACCCGAGGATCGCACATAAAATGCAAGACATTCATGTGAAACCACGGGTTTCGTTCCGTTAATGAAGATATTAAATATTAAAGTTGTGTTTTTGATGCTTAAAACAGTTTACAGCAGATCCACCCAATCCGCGATATTCCCCTTATGGAACACATACGGGTCAAGTCCTATGATACACGAGCCGCCATCGGAAGCGGATATGGTTTCATAGTCCTTTCCGTTGTACGAAAAAACACTGCCGATTTTTCCGTCGTAATGACCATCTGACGAAGCCAACGTGACTGCGGCAACGATCTCCCCGAGATCCCTTACGTTCCACAGGAGCATATACGGACAGATATAATCAAATGCGTTGTCATCCGATGATTTGGGCATATAATCTTTCATTTCACTCGGAAGTCCGAGTCCCGTGAGCTTTATATCCGAGCCCGATGATTTCAGCGCTTCGCCTGCCGCAAACATCCCTATCGTGGTCGGCGAAATTATCATATCCACTTTGTTCTCTGCAATAAAGGCATCCGCCTGCCTGCGGCTTTCGTTAGGCTCGTCATTGCCGTACTTGACATCGAGCTTCAGCTCGACCTTGTCCTTATACATATCCTTTTGAAGCTCCTGCTCCATACATTTGATCCAGAGATTCTGTATCGGTGTATCGACTGCTGCACCCAATGCTCCGAATTTGAGCGTTTTTCCCGAATAGTTTTTCAGCGCATCCTGCACTGCTCTTTCAGCGTAAAGACCGATACCTTGACAAGATCAACCGGCACGGACGAATATTTCGCGGTCGTCTCAGCGTTACCCATTATATAAACCATTCTGCCGAATTTGGTCTTTGCAAGCAAAATACCAAGAATCACCGCGACCGCAAGAAAGCATACATTGTTCCCAAAGTGACTATCATGGGCAGAATTTTCATTTTCCCCGCTAAAAATCCGTTTATAGCGCCGCAGATACATCCGATAGCAATACCGACGATCATCCATACAAAAACGGGGATTTGCGGAAAAGCAAGCAAAAGCCTCGTGACGGTCACACCGCTCAAGCCAAGCACCGAGCCTATTGATATGTCGATACCGCCTGTCAACAGAACAAACATGATGCCCGTTGTAAGTATCGCGTATACTGCGTTGTTTGCAAGCATGGATGTGATCGATTTGAAGCTGTAAAACGACGGAGTGAAGTTGAGCAGTTTTGCAAAAACCACCTTTTGCTGATTCCCGCCCGAAAGCGACGATGGCTTTGCAGCGATATTTCTTGCCTTGAGGCTGAATTTTTCACACAGTTCCAACGTTCTGTCCATTTCCGCCTTTTGAGACAGCATACCGTGTCTTACGAAACGGTCAAGGTCGGATACGGTAACGTTTTGGTATATCGGAAGTTCTCCTATAAGTCCCTGAGTAAGACGATCTTCCGGCAGAAGCCCGATGCTTTCTTGATGCCGAACACCGTCTGACAGACCTCTGTTCGTCCCGCGCCGACAAGTCCGGTCAGCGCAAGTATCTCTCCGCGACGCACGCCAAAGGAGATATCCTTGAAAAAGCCCTCACAGCTTAAGTTCTCAATGTGCAATATCTCCTCGCCAATGCTCGCGGTCTTTTCGGGATAGAGTTTATCGAGTTTTCTGCCGACCATCGCCATTATCAAATCCGAATCAGATATGCCGTCAACGTTCCATGTGCCGATATATTCCGCGTCTCGCAGCACAGCGACTCTTGTAGCAAGACGGTACATATCCTCGAATCTATGCGTTATGAATATCATCGAAACTCCGTCTTCTCGCAGGCGGTTAACTATTTTGTAAAGCTCCTCGCACTCATACTGCGTCAGTGATGCCGTCGGCTCATCAAATATAAGCACATTCGCGTTTCTCGAAAGTGCTTTGGCTATCTCCACTATTTGTTGTTGCGCAACGCTCAGCGCCGACATCGGCTTAGTCACGTCTATACCGTGTGAAAACGGCTCTATATACGATTCGGCAAGCTGTCACATTTTACGCCAATCATAAGTACCGAGCTTGGTGAGTATCTCTTTCCCCATGAATATGTTTTCGGTAACGGACAGATCAGGAAACACCGTTGCATGCTGATATATTGCGGCAATTCCCATATTTTGCGATTCGATCGTGTTTTTTGGGCGATACACGCCTTCCGTTGTATATCATCTCACCGCCGCAGGGTTGATATACTCCCGTGATGATTTTTATGAACGTGGATTTGCCCGCTCCGTTTTCGCCCATGAGTGCATGGACTTCACCGCGTTTCAGATGAAAGTTCATGCCGTTGAGTACAACCGAGCTGCCGAACGTTTTTACTATATCATGCAACTCCAAAATGTACTCGTCCAACAATACTCCCCCTAACATATTGATTTTTACAAATTACTCTTTTGACTGTATTCCTTTTCCCATGCCTTTTTGCTTCTATTGCAGAGAAGTAATGAAAAAAGCATCACTGCGCTTTCGGATATCAGTGAAGCCCACCATATCGCGTCCGAACGGAACACGGCAAATATCAGCAAAAGCATGAGTGAATGTACGAATGCGCCGCGTCCCGCGCTTATCGTCACGGCATACGACGGCTTGTTCATCGCCGAAAAATAGCTCATTGTCGGAAGGCTGATCGCGGCCGGAATATATGAAAGTGCATACCGTTTAAGCCAAGTTTGTGCGAAAGCAAGCATTTCACCGCCGGCACCCGGCAAAAAAAGCTTTATAATGTACGGTGCAAATGAGAATATCATTATCACAAAAAACAGAGCGGACGCAAACTCGACCGTGATTCCGTAACATAACAGCTTTTTACAGCTTGAAAAATCCCGTTGACCGCGAGCATAACCAACGAGCGGTTCCATTCCGAAGCCCGCTCCGTTCATGAAATTTATAATCAGACTGTTCACATACGCAATGACGGCAAACACAGATACACCGATATCACCGAACAGCTTATACGATATAATATTGTATAGCCACAGTATTATCGCCACACACAGTTCAGTCAGTCCGTCCGAGGCACCTATGAGAAAAAAGCATTTGATATTTTCTTTTTTCGGCAATATAAATGAAAAACGGAGCAGTGTTTTGTCATCCGAGTGTATCATGACGGCAAACACCACGCAGGTGAGCAACTGCGATATTCCCGTCGCCACCGCCGCGCCTGCCACGCCCAAATCGAATACGGCAATAAAAATCCAATCAAGCAGCACATTCAGTGCCTGCGACAGAATAACAGTCATCATGCACGGTATCTGCTTGCCGTCCTCTTTTATGAGATATTCAAGATCGTATTCGATAACGATGGATGGAATGAACGGTGCAAGATACAGCAGATATTCCGACGCGGGTGCGTAAAGTGCGCCCTTTGCTCCGAGAAAAGCACAAAGCGGTCTTATAAATATCGCAGTTATCGCCGCAAGCGCCACGCTTATCACCGAAACGAAAAGAATGCTTTGCGAAAACAATTCTCCCGCTTCACTCTTTTTTCCCGCGCCTGCACGCTCTGCAACGGTTATCCCGGTGCCTGCGCTGAATGTTATGGCAAGACAATAGAGAATATTCATCAGCGGAATGGCAAGATTCACGCCGGCAAGCGAACGTTCTCCTACATAGTTACCGATAAATATTCCGTCTATCATGCTGTAGATCTGAAAAATACAAAGATTTACTATGTTCGGTATCGCAAATTTTGCATAAGCCTTTTTCAGATTTTCGCCATGTGTCATTTATGTTGTCCTTTGCTCATAACTATATATGTTTATTATACTGCAAACATTATTTTTAGTAAAGCACCGTAACAAATATATTTTCGCCCGGTCATGTACATCAATACTATAGTTTCTCGTAGTTCTTTTGTTTATCCTCATCGGCTTCTGTTTTTGACCCCACCACTATGGCGGGGTTTTGTGGTTGCAAAAAAGAGAGCGATCCCGCTCTCTTAAAACTATTCGCCTATTTTGATTTTGTCGATTTTCTTCAGCAATTCGGCTATCGGGATGATAAGGCTTCCGAGCACCAGATTTCCGATGCCCTGCACACAGTCAAACGGAAATCCCGCAAGCACCCATGCGACAGTGCTTTTGAAGTTCAGTCCGAACATAAGCGTCTGTGCGGGCGCGTAAAGTATTCCGAACGCGAAGCCATGCAGTGCGCACACGCCCATGTAAACAAATATCTGCGTCCTTTTAGGCATGTTTTTCGGCAGAAGCATCGTTATGCCCCAAAGCAGAGTCCATATATAAAGGTATGGCATCCACCAAAGCGAGAATCCTGCAAACAAACCGTTCAAAAGGACGTATGTATATATGGGATAAAGCGCCTTTTGTCGATACACTACCGTAAACGCCACCGTAAATACAGCAATAAGATGTATGTTTGGCAAAAACTCCATCAAGAGCTTTGATACATACATTATCGCACCAAGCATCCCGAATATTGCTGTTTCCCGTGCAGTCAGCTTCATGCCTGCGCTTTCAGATAGTAGGTTATATATTGGTTAATTTCCGTTTTATCGACACTTTTTACAGCGTATTCATTGTCTACGAAAAATGCCCAATAAAGCTTATTTGCATCGTAATCAAGCGTTTCGCCGTCAACGGTCTTGATATACATGCCGTATTCGGTCATATCTGCCGTGATCAGACCGACCTCGACGAGTGCATCACCGACCGTTTCCTTATCGGTCTTTATGCAAAAGCCCTTTTCGCTTCCGTCGCTGTGTACGACGTTCAGCCACAGTGTCTTTTCACCATTGCCGATTTCCTCCGCCGGAGTGTAGGAATAGGCTGTCACCGTCGGCTCACCGCTCTGTGCTGTTGCCGTTGCCTGCGTATCTTGCGCAGGAGTCTCTTTTGTACATCCCATTGTACACAGTGCCACTGCCGCAATAAGCACGGTGCAAAGGATAAAGAACAATTTGTTGCGTGTTGTTTTTTTCATCTTTTTTCTCCTTATTTATTTAGTCCTTACGATTTATCCGGCGCTCGCGGATATGACTTTTGCCATAATAAGTAAGGCGTGCCTTTTTCGGATATTTCGGCTCGGCGTGATTTCGGTCAAACCTTCTCAGAAACTTTCCAATGGTCTTTTCCCGTTTTTGCGGCAAACGGTAGTCCAAAAATGTTGATGCGCATGCGCATACGCCTCACGGCGGCGTGCCCGCGCGGGATTTTCACCCGCTTCCCCGTAAAAGCAACACTATTGTAACGCATATTCGTGGAAAATGCAAGCCGTTTCTCATGCTTCTTTCTTGGGACTCTGTGTATGCTGTTTTTGAATTTTTTTGATAAAATCAAGAAAAAAGATGCGAGCCTGTATTTATCGTACTGCAAATGTTATTTCTGTTGAGCACGGAAAACGAAAGCACAAATAACAGCAATATTTGTCTTGAAATTATCTCAAATAGTCTTGAAATACTTTTAAAATTGTCGTATACTATATAAAACAGTTTTGTGAGGTGTATCATTATGGATTTTGCATTACAGCTCTATTCACTCAGAGACAAAATGGCGGCAGATCATGTCGGCACGATCAAAAAGGTAGCTGCAATGGGCTACAAGAACGTGGAATTTGCCGGATATTTCGGTGAAACAGGGCAGTCGATGAAAGCGTTGCTCGATTCAGTTGGAATGAAAGCGGTTTCGTCACATGTCGGCTACGGCTGTTATACAGGCAATTTTGCCGGTGAGGTGGAATTTAATCACGCGGTAGGCAACAACAGCATCATTCTGCCGTGGTTCAACATACAGAATATCGAGGACGCCAAAGCGGCAGTTGATAAAATCGCCGCTATGCGCGAGGCGTTCGTAAAAGAGGGCTTCGAATTCGGATATCACAACCATGCGTTTGAGTTCAAGCCGCTTGATGACAACGGCACATGCGCGATGGATTTTCTCAAAACCATAGACGGACTTAAATTCCAGCCCGATGTTTTCTGGATAAAGACCGCCGGTCTTGATCCTATAGAATTTATCAACAATTCGCCGATAATCTCCGTGCATATGAAAGAATATCGCGCAGACGGCTTCAATGTTGAACTCGGCAACGGTATGCTTCCGTGGCAGGATATCATGGCGGCGGCACAGAAAAAAGGCGTTTCGCTCGGCATCGTGGAGCAGGAGGAATACACCTGCGCACCGATCGACAGCGTAAAAATATGCATTGACAACATCAAAAAAATATTTGGATAAAGGAGAAAGAAAATCATGAAACTCGGTGTACTTACAGTTCCGCTTTACGACAGAAGCTTTGAAGAAGCTCTGAAATGGCTTTCGGAGCGCGGCGTGCATACCCTTGAGGTAGGCAACGGCGGCTTCCCCGGCAACACTCACGTCAACCCCGACGATTACCTCGGCAAGCCCGAAAAAATCAGCGAGCTTAAAGCGCTTCTCAAAAAATACGATATGGAGATCGCGGCGCTTTCGTGCCATGGCAACTGTGTTCATCCCGACAAAGCCGTAGCGGCTAAATTCCAGAGTGATTATGAAAAGACCATCCTCATGGCTGAGCAACTCGGCGTTGACACGATAGTAACATTCTCAGGCTGTCCCGGCGGTGCGCCCGGTGATAAGTCACCCAACTGGGTAACCTGCTCATGGCCCGAGGATTACACAAAGATCCTTGATTATCAGTGGAACGAAGTACTTATTCCTTATTGGAAGGAAGCAGTCAAGTTTGCCAACGCTCACGGTGTAAAGAAAATCGCGCTTGAAATGCACCCCGGCTTCTGCGTATATAATACCGCATCACTGCTTCGTCTGCGCGAGGCGGTCGGCGAAACCATCGGTGCAAACTTCGACCCCAGCCACCTTATCTGGCAGGGCATGGACCCCGCCGAAGCAGTCCGCTATCTGGGCGGCAAGGCGATTTATCATGTTCATGCAAAAGACACATATCTTGATACCGCCAATATGAAAAAGACAGGCGTGCTTTCAACAGGTCACTACAGCGATGTACTTAACCGCCCATGGACATTCAGAACTGTTGGTTACGGTCTTGACGACTCCAAGTGGAAGGAATTTGTAAGCATGCTCCGCATGGTAGGCTATGACGGCGTGCTTTCGATCGAACACGAGGATATGTTCATGAGTGTTGAAGAAGGTCTTGAAAAGGCAATAACATTCCTTAAGGATGTAATGAGCTTTGAGCCTATGGGCGAAATGTGGTGGGCATAAGCTTTTGATATAACGCAACACAGCACGCAGTCTTTGTCTGCGTGCTGTGTTTATATTTTTGTAATTTATTTTCTGTTAGGCAGATATGCGCCTATTGCCGCAAGTTTTTCCTGCAAAAGCGCGATATCTACGTTTCGAGTATTGCCGGTGTCCTTGGCGATGCTTGCCGCAATACCTGCAGCTTGACCCGTTATGAAGCATCCGGGCATGACGCGCACCGAAGCCTGCATATGGCGGTCCGTGCCGATACAGCGTCCCGCGACAAGCACATTCGAAAACGATTCCGGTATGAGTGAGCGATACGGGATCCCGTAGGATTCGCCGTCCTTGTATCGGTATTTTTCGGCGTACTCATTTTGAAAGCGTTCATATTCGGCTTTGTCGGTCGTCATGACATGGATATCGACGGCGTAGCAATAGCGACCTATTTCATCATCAAATACGGCACGATCAACAAAATCGCTTATTTTAAGCATATAATCGCATTTAATGCGACGCGATTCACGCACGCCGAGCATATCGGCAGTGTAGACGAGAGTCATGCTCTCATAACCTTTAAGATACTGCTTATAATATTTTTCATATTCGAGTAATGATTTTCTGCCCCGGATCATCGCACGGGTAAGCGAGCACTCGTCGAGCGGATCGGTATTGAACACATGTCCGATGTTTCCGCCGCCGATGCCGTTATTTTCGTCTACGACGAACATTCCGGGCAGATGTCTGTCCGCGTATGTGAACACACCGTCGGCAATGGCTTCTTCAAGACGCGACGAATCGCTCACACGCCTTTTTGAGAAATCAACATTTGCCCACAGTGAGCAAAGTGTCGGAGGCATCGTATTGAGATTTTCGTCACCTATCTCAAATGTGCCGCCGGCAAGCGCGCACAAATCGCCGTCGCCGGTGCAATCAATGTATATCTTGGCTTTGACGGCAAACATCCCCGATTTTGAAGAAAGAATAACATATTCGATGCGATCGCCGCTCGTAACAACATCGCATACAGATGTAAAAAATGAAAATTCAACATCTGATAACGACATTGCTTCATCATAGGCACGCTTCAGTTCTTCAACGCGAATGGAGCACCAATTGACATCAAGCGGGATATCCTTTGAAATACTTTTGCGGATGTCGTAGCCGATGCCCGATGCCAATGTGTTCACGCCGTCACCGAATTGCGCAAATGCGGGCACAAGCCCCGATGCACCGACACCGCCGAATGAGCCGCGCGCTTCGGCAAGGAACACTCTTGCTCCGTTTCTCGATGCCGCAAGTGCCGCCGCAACTCCCGCCGGGCCGCCGCCCGCAACAAAAACATCGGTATCGTATTTAATTTGAATCTCTTTTTGATAAAGCATAGTAAAATCTCCTTTTGTAGCGGCAAGGTACAGAGCTCCAAAATCTGTATCTACTTCTCAATCGCTGCTTTGCGCGAAAGTATTTCTTTAAAAATGTCCGTATTGAATTTCGGCTTACGATCATAGGTGTAAAGCCCGTTAAGCTCCTGTTCTATATCGTAAAGCTGAGTATAGCAAAGTCCCATGATCCCGGGATTATCGAGCAAAGCATCGGTCGACCCGCGGAAACGTTCGATAAATTTCTCGGCAGTCTGCGGAGCCTTGCCATAGCCCCAACCGTCGCGTCCCACACGGTCGCGCTCACCAAGCACGAATGTGCGTCGGTAGCACACTAACGGAATAAAATCAGTATAACCAATACCCGAAAGAGTGCTTCCGGGACAGAACGGAACATTGATAATGCGCGAGAGCGGCTCGTTGATCTCAAAGAGTCTGCGATCACGGGCAGAGCATCCGAAATCAAATTCAAATTCCCACTGACCGTTGAGATTTACCCAATTGCCGCGCTACCACTGCGGAAACGGATGCTCGGGACGTGGAATACTATTCACATAAATGTTCCTTTTCTATAGTTTTTACAAGCTCGGCAACAAACTTCTGACAGTTGATTGCCGTATCCTTTGCAAAACGCTCGTTTTCAACAAGCTCATTATTACTTATAACTCTTATTTCGGTCATCGGCACGCCGTACATCTCACAGACCTGCGCGACGGCGACACCCTCCATTGCCTCACATTCGGTTTCCTTGTTGTTGTGGCAATGCAATATCATGTCATGTTCTCTGTTCCATGCATCGCATGTGCCGACGTTGCCCGAGATCACCCGCCCCGCGCTGTACGGAACGGATAACGCAAGCTTTTCAAGCGTTTCGTCCGTTTTGAACGAATGAACGAATGCGGTATTGTCGGTTTTTGCCGAATACGCCTGTATGCCGAGATCGCTCCATGAGAACGGGTCGCTTCCCTCGCCCGCCTTGCGCTTCGGCGAAACAAAACGCATAAGCGGAACGGTGTTCTTCGCAACGACGATATCGTTTTGCTTAAGCTCAGGATCGTGCGCTCCCGCCGTGCCTTGAATGATAACACATTCTGGCGAATACTTTTCAATCACAAACGACGTGCAGACGGCGGCGTTTACTGTGCCTATAAGACAGCGCGCTATCACGGCGGAAACGCCGCAAAGCTTGCCCTCATAAAAAATATAGCCGAACATGTGATTTTCCTGCTTTTCTTCAAGCAGTGAAACGAGCAGTTCACATTCGCAATCCATCGGAGCCAAAATTGCTGCAGTGCATTTATTCATAAGTGTACCTCATTTTATTCCGTTCAGTATTCTTACACGTGACCTTTCGCATTCGTAAGTGATCTTTTCAATGTCAAGCGTCGGATAGCTTCCGTCACGGTACAGCACTCTGCCGTCAACCATCGTCAGCACGACATCCGTGCCTTGCGCAGAATATATGAGATTATTCAGCATACTATGTACGGGTTTCATATATATTTTATCGGTGTCAAGCACGGTGATATCCGCCTTAAAGCCTTCCTTTATAAGTCCGCAATCGTCACGGTGCTGTGCCAATGCGCCCGCGCGCGTAGCGGCGTACAGCGTCTGCTTGGGCGTGATAAGCGTCGGATCGTAATTTACACCCTTTTGAAGCAGATTGAAGAAGCGCATTTCCTCGATCATATTGAGATTGTTATTGCTTGCGACGCTGTCTGTACCGATGCCGACATTCACTCCCGCACCGATAAGCTTTGCCGTCTGCGAAACACCGCTTGCAAGCTTTAAGTTGCTCTTGGGATTCGCAGCAACGGTGACATTCTTCGCCTTGAGGATCGCTATATCCTCATCATCTATATGCACACAGTGCGCCGCGACGGTCGGTACGTCGAACAGACCGCTGTCCGCAAGATATTTTACGGGGCTTTTGCCGTCATGACGCGCCTTACATGCTTCGACCTCGCCCGATGTCTCGGAAACGTGAACGTGCATCGACGAGCCTGCCTTCAGCGCGGCCTCCGCCATGCCGCGAACGACCTTTTCGGTTGAAGTGTATTCCGCGTGAAGTGAATATTCCGCACGCAGTCTGCCGTTATCGGCGTTATCGAACTCGGCTATACTTTCGGTGACCTCTTTGTACTGCGGCATATCGAAATAGCTTGTGTCGGGATCGAAGCAGCTCACACAGCGCGATACGTTTCCCTTCGCGCCGCTTTCGAGAAAAGCGCGGCACAGCGGTTTTTGCGAAAGATACATCTCGCTCGCCGCACCGATACCGAATCGAAGCATTTCGGCAATGCCCATAAGACAGCCGTAATACATGTCGTCATCCGTCAGTCCCGTTTCGAACGGGAATATTTTCGTATTCAGCCAATCCATCAGCGGCAGGTTTTCTCCGTAGCCGCGTAAAAGAACCATCGGCAGATGACTGTGCAGATCGTAAAACGCGGGCAAAAGCAATTTGTTTTTGCCGCTGTATACTTCATCGAAATCCTCTTTCGGTCTGCTTGCACCCACATAACCTATCCTGTCGCCCTTGATACCGACAAAGTAATGCTCATGCACATCAAAATTTTCGTCAATTATCGTAATATCATCGAAAAGCATGTTGCTTCTACCTCTTGAAGTTTTTCGCGGTGAATCGATCTTGCAATCAGTTAAATTCATACATTGATATTTTTATAGTATATACTGTTACTCGTCTTCATCGTGCATTTTAGTATACTATATTTTACTGTAAAAGTAAAGACTTCTTTTTGCAAATTGCTTGCAAAAATCCGCAATAACTGATATACTGATAGTATACTTCAACTATAGGTGAATTACATTTATGAATGTACGAAAAATAACATATTCAGCGATATGCCTTGCGCTTGCGATGGTATTGCCGTTTATCAGCGGGCAGATACCGCTGGTAGGCAACATGCTCGGGCTGATACACATACCTATATTTTTATGCGGATTTTTATGCGGTTGGCAATGGGGACTTGTCGTAGGCTTCATTGCACCTATTTTGCGTTCGATGATATTCGCTTCGCCCGCAATGATACCCGGTGGCGTGAGCATGGCATTTGAGCTCGCCGCATATGGCTTCTTTTCGGGACTGCTGTACAGAGTATTTCCCAAACGCATACCGTTCATCTACCTTACTCTTATTATTTCCATGCTCTGCGGACGTGTAGTCTGGGGGATCGCACGTCTGACTGTCGCAGGACTTACTCAAACCGATTTCCCGCTTTCACTGTTCATTGCCGGTGCGGTAACAAACTGTCTGCCGGGAATCGCACTGCATATAATCCTCGTCCCGCTGATCGTGGTCGCACTGCTCTCATCAAAACTTATGCGGGAATAATATCCGTGCCACGCGCCGCTTTATTCGAAGTAAGTGGAAGAAGAACAGAGAATAATTGCGCTATAAAAGCAAAACGATAATAAAAACACAGTGCCTGAGCTTTCGTTTGCATAAGGCACTGTATTATTTTTACTCGGCGCGAAGCGCAATAAAAAGTTTTGCCGCGCTTTTTCAAAAGCGCGTAGGGAGTGCAGGGGGGGACGAAGTCCCCTTGCCGCGAAGCGCAATAAAAGTTTTGTCGCGCTTTTTTAAAAGTTGGCGGGACGCAGGGGACGAAGTTCCCTTGCATCTTTTTTAACGGGAGCGGTGTGCACGTTTCTTTCCCTGAGCAATGCACGGAAATTCATTATCTGTATCGCATGTGGGCTGGATATTGTATGTTCCGTACTTGTTGACCATGTCATCGACTGTTTCGGGCTGATCCTGAACGTTTCTGATTTTTACTTTTTTGCTCATTTATATCACCTCGGATATAATATGTGCCGATTTTATACGTTTATGCAAAAAGCCGTCCTTTGGTATTCGGCGCGTGCTGATAAGGATGTTTTTTAATGTGCCTTGTTACGCGCCGAAAACGAAATAAATCCCTGCCGGGATTTGTGAAATATCCTGCGGATGTGAAATACGCCTTCGGCGTGTGAAATGCTCTGCGGAGCGTGATAGGGATTTATTTCATTTCACATTGCGAAGCAATATTTCACAATTGCTATGCGATTATTTCACATTTGCCGTAAGGCAAATATTTCACTTCTCGGAAATTATATATAATTTCCCTGCTTGCTATGGTATGAGACAAAGATACCCGCTGAAAAAGAAACTCTTTTTCAGCGGGTCGTTTCTTTTAGCTCGACAAACCTGGTTTTATCTCTTCTTGTATGTAAATACAATGCCGATCATAGATGCAATAAGTGCAATCGGTGCAAGTCTTACAAAGAAAAACTCAAAACCATGCAGTATAGTACCTGCAACTGCCAATTCAGGATTACTGTAATCCCAGCTCAAATAAGAACTTTGAAGAATTGCAAGAACTGCAAAAATAGTGATGATACCTAAGCATAATGCAATCAGCAACCACCGAATAGTCCTAATTCTTTTTTTGTTCTGCTTGTAAAACTGCAGATTAATAATCTCAAGTTTTTCTGAAATAGTCTTGATATCATCCGACACAGTTGCATCGGTAGTTTCACCAAGCAGGATGCTGACTGAAGTATCAAGTTCCTCCGCCAATGCTATCAGCATTTCAGAATCCGGGACGGATAATCCATTCTCCCACTTTGATACGGTCTGCCTTACAACATTCAGTTTAATTGCGAGTTCTTCCTGAGAGATTCCTTTCGATTTTCTTAAATTCTTAATGTTTTCATTCAACATAGTTTATACCTCCCTTGATTTTGGTGCTTTTATTATAATCAGGGCAGGCTGTTGCTACAAGCAATGCAAATTAACATATCGTTAAATTCTGATTTGTCGATATATCGGCATACTTAATCTTACTGAGCAAATCAAAAAACATCCCTATCCACCTGTGGTATTATACAAAGGACGGGTTTTGCTTAATACATATTGTTTATTCTGCGTATCGGCTCGCAGGTATAATTCACACCGAGCTTTTTAAGCACTTTTTCGTCTGCATCACAGAGCATGACGGATGAGTGAAGCTCCATTCCGCGCAGACGTGATATCGTGTCGAGTGCCTTGCTTGCCTGCGGATTTACCACCGCGCTTGAAGAAAGCGCTATGAGCATTTCGTTTGAATTGAGATGTGATGTTACCGAATGGAAAGTTTCACGTTTGAGCTTTACGATAGGTTCAATGAACGTGTGCGCTATCAACGGAACATCATCGTCGATTGCCGCCATGACCTTCATGGCGTTAAGGAGAGCCGCCGAAACCGAGCCGAGCAGCTCGCTCGTTTTGCCGGTGACTATCGTTCCGTCATCAAGACGTATAGCAACGGCATGATTGCCGACTTCCTCGGCCTTTTTCAGCGCCGGAGCAACGACACTGCGGTCTTCGATCGTCACACCTGCCTGTTGCATTATGGATTCGGCTTTTATCACGGCACTTTCGCTTACTCTGCCCATGATATTGTCGCATTTTACCTTATAATATCTGCGGATTATCTCATCCTTAGCGGCCTCTCGGACGGCTGCATCGTCAAAAATGCAGTTGCCTGCCATATTGACGCCCATATCTGTAGGCGAATTGTAAGGGCTTTCGCCGAGAATGGATTCAAGCATTGCTTTGAGCAAAGGAAACGCTTCGACGTCACGGTTGTAGTTTACGGTCATATCGCCGTAAGCCTCGAGGTGGAACGGGTCTATCATATTGAGGTCATTGAGGTCTGCCGTGGCGGCTTCGTATGCAAGGTTTACCGGGTGTTTGAGCGGCAGATTCCATATCGGGAATGTCTCAAACTTCGCATATCCTGCGGTTATCCCGCGCTTGTGCTCATGATAGAGCTGTGAAAGACATGTTGCCAGCTTTCCACTGCCCGGTCCCGGCGCGGTGACGATAACAAGCGGTTTTGTGGTTTCGATGTATTCGTTTCTGCCATAGCCCTGCTCACTGACGATAAGTGGGATGTTGTTCGGATATCCGACTATCGAGTAATGCAGGTACACTTTGACACCGAGCTTGTCCAGCTTTTTCTTGAAAACATCAGCAGAATACTGTCCTGCGTACTGTGTCATTACGACGCTGCTGACGTACAGCCCCATATCGCGGAACGCGTCGATAAGACGAACAACATCGTTATCGTAAGAGATCCCCAGATCACTGCGGATTTTATTACGTTCGATATCACATGCGTTTATTGCGATTATTATTTCGGCGCAGTCCTTAAGGTGCATTAGCATCTTTATTTTGCTGTCAGGCTGAAAGCCCGGAAGCACGCGCGATGCGTGATAGTCGTCAAAGAGCTTGCCGCCAAGCTCCAAATAAAGCTTGCCGTTGAATTTCTCAATACGCTCCTCGATATGCTTTGACTGCATTTCAAGATACTTTTCGTTGTCGAATCCGAGCTTCATAATTTTCACATCCCCGATAAATATAATGTCTGCTGCTAAGGGAAAGTGCAGATATCCTCATACTTAAATAATTCAGTGAATATTATAAGGCATTTTCAGATTTTTATCAACAAAAATTTTCGAAATGCGGCAGACGGAAATATCTTAATTACACCGAACCCGTTTTCGTGCAAATCCGGGTGTATTTTCAGAATGATACGCTGTTTTTGCTGCTTCTTTCCTTAAAATGATGACACGGAATCAAATATCACAAAAAGTTTTCAAAAAACAGTATATTTTTATAAAAATATCGGTTGACAGATATTGACTTCTTTGGTATACTTGTTAGCTGTATCACCATATATTATGGGGTATAGTGTGCCGCTTAATGAGGGGTAGGGGCTTTGTGCCCTTCGGCACGCTGACATACATCGTAAAAAAACATAGGAGAGTGAAAGTATGCTTCATAAGGTATTGAACCCGGCAGAAACCGCCAAGGAAGACAGACTGTCTTTTGCCGAAATCGACGCGGCGCTTGAAATGCCGGATCTTATCGAGATCCAAAAGAATTCCTACAGCAAATTCATCAAAGAAGATCTCGGACCTATCATAAGGGATTTTTCGCCTATCGACGACTTTTCGAACTCGATGAGCCTGGAATTTCTTGATTGCTATCTGGAAGACACACCCAAATATTCCATTGAGGAATGCAAGGACCGTGATGCCACTTATGCCGCTTCAATGCGTGTACGTGTCCGTCTTACGATCAAAAACGATGACGGCACCGTGCGTGAAATCCTTGAACAGGATGTGTTTATGGGCGATTTCCCGCTTATGACTCCTACGGGAACATTTATTATAAACGGCGCAGAGCGTGTAGTTGCTTCACAGCTGGTGCGTTCGCCGGGATGCTATTACAGTGATGACAAGCAGGCGGGAAAATGCCAATTTACCGCTACGCTTATTCCCAACCGCGGCGCGTGGATGGAATTTGAGATCGACAACGCGAATGTATTTTTCGTAAAGGTTGACAGAAGCAAAAAGGTAAGCATTACCGCGCTTCTCCGTGCGCTCGGCTACGGCACCGACGAACAGATCCTTGAAATCTTCGGCAAAAGCGCGATACTTGAAGCAACACTTGAGCATGACCACCAGAACGGCATCAACAGCGAGCTTGACGGCCTTGTTGAAATGTACAAGCGTATCCGTCCCGGTGAGAACGCAGAAGAAAAAATAATGCGTGACAGGCTCACCACGGGCTTCTTTGACAGCCGCCACTATGACCTTGCACGCGTCGGACGTTATAAGTTCAATAAAAAGCTTTCACTCGCTTCGAGAATAGAAAACAATATTGCCGCTGAGGATATCGTTTCGCCGGACGGCGAGCTTTTGTGCAAGAAGGGCGATATGATTTCACGCGAGCTTGCGTATGAGATCCAGAATGCCGGCGTTATGCAGGTAACGGTCAAGATAACGCTTAAAAACGATGCCGGCGAGGATATAGTAAAGAATGTACGCGTTATGTCGAACGGCTTTATCGACCCCAAGCCCTATCTTAATTTCGACCCCAAGGAAGTGGGCATAAGAGAATATGTTCACTACGATTCACTTATGAAGATACTTGCCGAATGCTCGACCGATGAACAGATAAAGGCACGTCTTGCCGCCGACATGGAAGAGCTTTCCCCCGAGCATCTTTATATGTCCGATATATTGGCGAGCATCAACTATATGCTTGCGCTTTTCGAAGGCTTCGGCGATGTCGACGATATCGACCATCTCGGAAACCGTCGTGTGCGCTGTGTCGGCGAGCTTTTGCAGAACCAGCTCCGCGTCGGACTTTCGAGAATGGAGCGTATCATCCGCGAGAGAATGACCAGCCAGAGCATGGACAGTGCGTCTCCCTCAACACTTATAAACATCCGTCCTGTCAGTGCGGTAATAAGAGAGTTCTTCGGTTCATCACAGCTTTCGCAGTTCATGGATCAGAACAACCCGCTTGCCGAGCTTACGCATAAGCGCCGTCTGTCGGCGCTCGGCCCCGGCGGTCTTAACCGTGACCGTCCTTCGTTTGAAGTTCGAGACGTTCACCATTCTCACTACGGCAGAATGTGCCCCATTGAGACACCCGAAGGTAAGAACATCGGTCTTATCGGCTCTCTTGCGACTTACGCGAGAATCAACGAATATGGCTTCATGGAATCGCCGTACCGCAGGGTGGACAAGGAAAACGGAATAGTTACGAATCACGTTGACTATCTTGCCGCGGACGATGAAGACCGTTATATTATCGCTCAGGCGAACGAGCCTATCACGCCGGACGGACATTTTGTAAACCGCATAGTATCGGCGCGTAACAAGGATGATTTCCTGCGTGTCGACATTTCGAAGGTAGATTACATCGACGTTTCGCCCAAGCAGGTAGTATCGGTAGCAACGGCGATGATACCGTTCCTTGAGAACGATGACGCGTCGCGTGCGCTGATGGGTGCAAACATGCAGCGTCAGGCAGTTCCTCTGCTTTGCACTGAAGCGCCTATCGTAGGTACGGGTATCGAATATAAGGCGGCGCGCGACAGCGGCGTATCGGTGCTTTCAAAGGGACCCGGCGTCGTAAAGTATGTTGATGCCGACAAGGTAGTAGTGCTTCACGATGACGGCGAGACCGTAACATATGAGTTGCTCAAATACCGCCGTTCGAATCAGGGTACCTGCATCAACCAGCATCCCATTGTAAAAAAGGGACAGCGTGTAGAATACAAGACAACGCTTGCCGACGGTCCTTCGACCGCGGAGGGCGAGCTTTCACTCGGCAGAAACATAATAATCGGCTTCACTCCGTGGAACGGTTACAACTACGAGGATGCCATGCTGATATCCGAGCGTCTTGCACGTGACGATATCTTCACTACCATCCATATAGAAGAATACGAGTGCGAAGCGCGTGACACGAAGCTCGGACCCGAAGAAATAACGCATGATATACCCAATGTCGGCGAGGATATGCGCCGTAACCTTGATGAAGAAGGTATCATCCGCATCGGTGCGGAGGTTTATCCGGGCGATATTCTTGTAGGTAAGGTAACGCCCAAGGGCGAGACCGATGTTACGGCAGAGGAGAGACTTCTTCACGCGATCTTCTCTAACAACGCCAAGGAGGTGCGCGATACGTCTCTTCGCGTTCCGCACGGTGCAGGCGGCGTTGTAGTTGACATAAAAATATTCACCCGTGAGAACAAGGATGAGCTTTCTCCGGGAGTAAACAAAATGGTGCGCGTATATCTTGCGCAGAAGCGTAAGGTACACGCCGGTGATAAAATGGCAGGTCGTCACGGAAACAAGGGTGTTATTTCCCGCGTGCTTCCTGAAGAGGATATGCCATTCCTGCCCGACGGCACACCGCTTCAGATATGCCTTAACCCGCTCGGCGTTCCCTCTCGAATGAACGTCGGACAGGTGCTTGAGGTGCATCTCGGTATCGCCGCAAAGAAGCTCGGCATAAAGATCGCAACGCCCGTATTTGACGGTGCGCACGAACCGGATATCGAAAAGCTGTCACTTGCTTCGAAGCTGTTTGAAAAAATAGATACATTGCTTACGTTTGCAACACGTCTGCGTTCAACCGCGGAAATACCCGTTGTTGACGGCGCACTCGGACACACTGCGGGTCAGCTCCTTGAAATCGGGAAAAAACTCCGTGGCAAGGACAAGCCGGAGTATGACGGCGGCGCGATAGACGTTGCGGCATACGATAAGGAGCTTGAGGAAATAAAGGTGCTTGCTTATGATAAGGAAGTCACCGACAGTGAGGCGCTTGCGCAACGCGCAATAGCTCTTGCAGATAAGTATTTCATCGCCGCAAGCAAAATCTTGGGCGAAATGGCGCCGCTGTTCGGACTTGATGTTATCGCTAGCAAAAACGAAGCCGAGGAAAAGGCTGAGGCAGACCTCAAGGATTACGCTCAGCAGGTATTCACCGGCAAGACCATCCTTTATGACGGACGCACCGGTGAGGCATTCGATAATCCCATAACGGTAGGCTGCATGTACATGATAAAGCTTATCCACATGGTAGACGATAAGATACATGCCCGTTCAACGGGACCGTATTCACTTGTTACGCAACAGCCTCTCGGAGGAAAGGCACAGTTCGGCGGACAACGTTTCGGCGAAATGGAGGTGTGGGCGCTTGAGGCTTACGGCGCGGCGCACACGCTTCAGGAGATACTTACAATAAAATCCGATGACGTTGTAGGCAGAGTTAAGGCATACGAAGCCATTGTCAAGGGCGAAAACGTTCCCGAGCCCGGTATCCCGGAATCCTTTAAGGTTTTGCTCGAGGAGCTCCGTTCACTTGCACTCGACGTAAAGATCCTTACCGAGGAGCACAAGGAAGTCGAAATGATGGAGCTGCTTGATGATGACCGTGATGTTGTCGAATACGTTTCCGATAAGGATAGGGAAGCTCCCGAAGGCGATTTGTTCTCAATGCTCGGCTTTGACGAGGATGAGGACGATGACGGCTCACTTGAGCTTGATTCGCTCAGCGACGATGATGAAAGCCTTGATATTCTCGACGGCATTGAGGAAGACGAAGATGATATGTTCTCTGAGGATGAATCGCTTGACTTTGCGAGTGATGACGAGAATCTTGACGGTGACGACGAGCTTTCGGATGATGAGCTTTCGGATGATGATATTTCCGATGACGAGAATTGACCTCACACATATAAAATGAAAGGAAGAAACAGCCTTGTTTGAACTTAATAATTTTGATTCAATACAGATAGGTCTTGCACCCGCGGAGAAGATTCGTGAGTGGTCTTACGGTGAGGTAAAAAAACCCGAAACCATTAATTACCGCACACTTAAACCGGAACGTGACGGTCTTTTCTGCGAAAGAATATTCGGACCGACGAAGGACTGGGAATGTGCTTGCGGTAAATATAAGAAAGGTGCAAGATACAAGGGACTTATATGTGACCGCTGCGGCGTTGAGGTAACACGCGCAAAGGTGCGCCGTGAGCGTATGGGACACATCGAGCTCGCGGCTCCCGTTTCACACATATGGTATTTCAAGGGCATACCGAGCCGCATGAGCCTTCTGCTCAACGTTTCACCGAAAGACCTTGAAAAAGTACTTTATTTCGCGGCATTTATCGTGCTTGATGCAGGCGCTACCGAATACCAGGAAAAGGATGTTATCGGCGAGCAGGAATACCGTGAGGTAATGGAAAGAGAAATAAATATCGGCTCGTTCCGCGCGGCTATGGGTGCCGAGGCAGTGCGTGAGCTTCTGCGCAAGGTAGACCTTGAAGCCGAATCAAAAGAGCTTCGCGAGGAGCTTGCAATTACAAATTCAAGTCAGAAGCGCATAAAAGCCGTAAAGCGTCTTGAAGTCGTTGAATCCTTCCGCAAATCGGGGAATAAGCCCGAGTGGATGATAATGGACGTAGTTCCCGTTATCCCTCCGGAGATCCGCCCGATGGTACAGCTTGACGGCGGCAGATTCGCCTCCAGCGATCTTAACGACCTTTATCGCAGAGTTATCAACCGCAACAACCGTCTTAAGAGATTGCTTGAGCTCGGCGCTCCGGATATCATCGTAAGAAATGAAAAGCGCATGCTTCAGGAATCTGTTGACGCGCTTATCGACAACGGACGCAGAGGCCGTCCTGTTACGGGACCCGGCAACAGACCGCTCAAATCGCTTTCCGACATGCTTCGCGGTAAGCAAGGACGCTTTCGTCAAAACCTGCTCGGTAAACGTGTTGACTATTCCGGACGTTCGGTTATCGTCGTAGGTCCCGAGCTTAAGATGCACCAGTGCGGATTGCCTAAGGAAATGGCAATAGAGCTGTTCAAGCCGTTTGTAATGAAACGTCTTGTTGAAAAGAATTACGCACAGAATGTGCGTGGCGCAAAGAGACTTATCGAGCGCGGCACCGGCGAGGTCTGGGACGTACTTGAGGAGGTCATTGAGGGACATCCCGTTCTTCTGAACCGTGCGCCTACACTTCACCGTCTCGGTATTCAGGCGTTCGAGCCCGTGCTTGTTGACGGACGTGCGATCAAACTTCATCCGCTTGTATGTACTGCGTTCAACGCCGACTTCGACGGCGACCAGATGCCCTGCCATGTTCCGCTTTCCGTCGAAGCGCAAGCCGAAGCACGTTTCCTGATGCTTGCCGCTAACAATATACTTAAGCCTGCCGACGGACGTCCCGTTGTTGTTCCCACACAGGATATGATAATCGGCTCGTACTATCTTACAATAGTTCACGATGACCGTCCCATGCTCGACCACACCTTCGCTTCACCCGATGAAGCAGTGCTTGCGTACGAAATGGGTAAACTTCCGCTTCAGTCGATGACGAATGTGCGTATGACCAAAACCGACGAAAACGGCAATACGCGCTCCAAAATAATTCAGACGACCGTCGGAAAGATAATATTCAACAAGGCTGTTCCGCAGGATATCGGCTTTGTTGACAGAAGTGATCCCGAGCATGAGTTTGATCTTGAGATCGGCTTCCTTATCGACAAAAAAACACTCAACAAGGTAGTATATAAGTGTTACAGTGTTCACGGTGAGGCTGTAACGGCACAGATGCTTGACGATATCAAGGCGCAAGGCTTTAAGTTCGCTACAGGTAACGTTACCGTAGGTGTCAAGGATGCCGTTATCCCGCCTGCAAAGAAAGAGATACTCGCAAAGGCGGATGAGCATGTTGCCGAAATAAACGATTACGCAGCGCGCGGCTTCCTTACCGAGGAGGAAAGATACCGTCACGTCATCGAAACATGGCGTATCGCAAAAGACGATGTTACCGTAGCACTTATGGACGGATTGGATAAGTTCAATCCCATCAACATGATGGCTACCTCCGGTGCCCGTGGTAATAAATCACAGATAACACAGCTTGCGGGAATGCGTGGTCTGATGGCTGACCCCTCCGGACGCACGATAGAGATTCCCGTTAAAGCAAACTTCCGCGAAGGCCTGTCGATACTTGACTTCTTCATGTCATCACACGGCACACGAAAGGGTCTTGCGGATACCGCGCTTCGTACCGCTGACTCAGGTTACCTTACACGTCGACTTGTCGATGTTTGTCAGGATGTTATCATCCGTGAAGAGGATTGCCATGCTATTCCCAGCACGGTAAACACTCCAAACGGCGTTTATGTTGAAGCTATCACTCACGAAGGCTCGGTTATCGAGACCGTTGCCGAACGCATAAAGAACAGAACACTTGCCGAGGATATCCTTGATAATGACGGCAATGTGGTATACGCAGACGGTACTCTTGTCGATGACAAAATAGCCGCGCATATAACCGATCCGATCGAAAAGGGCGGCCTCGGCAGAGAAAAGGTAATGATCCGTTCGATATTCACCTGCCGTTGCGAGCATGGTGTTTGCGCTAAGTGCTACGGCGCCGACCTTTCAAACAACAAACCCGTTGCACTCGGTGAGGCTGTCGGCATAATCGCCGCACAGTCGATCGGTGAGCCCGGTACACAGCTTACCATGAGAACGTTCCATACCGGTGGTGTTGCAGGTACGGATATCACACAGGGTCTGCCGCGTGTAGAAGAGATTTTCGAAGCTCGTAAGCCTAAAGGACTTGCAATACTTTCGGATATCGCAGGTAAGGTCGAGCTTTCGAACTCAAAGGGCAAGAGTTCGGTCACGGTAATTGCGTCCGATGGCGAAGAAAAGAATTATCCGCTTCCGTACAACGCGCATCTTGCCGTTGAAGAGGGACAGTATGTCGAGGTAGGTCAAGAGCTTACAAAAGGCTCGGTCAACCCTCACGATATGCTTCGTATCAAAGGTGTCGTTCCGCTTCAGAATTATATGCTTAAGGAAGTGCAGACCGTTTATAAGGTGCAGGGCGTTGATATAGCCGATAAGCACATCGAGCTTATCGTGCGCCAAATGCTCCGTAAGGTGCGCATAGAGGATGCCGGTGATACAAGCCTGCTTCCCGGTGATGTCGTTGATATATTCAAGGTCGAGCAGGTCAACGAGGAGACCCGTCTTGCAGGCGGAGTTCCTGCAACCAGCCGTCGAATATTGCTCGGTATCACCAAAGCGGCACTTGCAACCGATTCGTTCCTTTCGGCAGCGTCATTCCAGGAGACCACGCGCGTGCTGACCGATGCCGCAATCAAGGGCAAAATTGATCCGTTGCTCGGTCTTAAGGAATGTGTATGTATCGGTAAGCTTATTCCCGCAGGTACCGGTGTTAAGAAGTATAAGGACGTCGATATTGAGGTTCTGAGAAAAACCGCTGATGTTGATCCCGATTCCGTAGATTTCACGCCTGCTCTGGAAGCATAAATGACTTAATGAGGTGCGGGGACAACGTCCCCGCACCTCTCTTTTTGGGCTCTGCCCATTGGCCCCCGCCCGCTTTGAAAGCGTGGTAAAACTTTTTATTGCGCTTTGCGCAGAGTAAAAATAATACAGTGCCTATGCTAAACTATAGCACAGGCACTGTGTTTCTTTATTATGTACAATTCGCTGTTTTCGCTACTTACCGCGAAAATGGTCGCGGGGGGCAGGGCAAAGCTCCGCATAGGTGTGTGGCAGCGCCCCGCGAAAAGATAAGCAAGGGGGGGTGAAGTCCTTCCGTCGTGCCCGAAATCAAAAATCGAACAAGCTTATCTGCTGACTTTTGGGTAGATTTCTCAGGCAACCGCACTGTTCAAGCGCACCGAGCAGTGTGTTTGAAAGCTTTGTGCGTGCAAGCAGGTCATCCTGCGACTTAAACATTTCCTCATTGCGTGCTTCAACTATGGAGTACGCAGCATTTTCACCGAGGTTGGGTATCGCATTCAGCGGCGGACGGATCATATTATCTTCGGTTACGGTGAAATTGACGGCATCCGATTTATATATATCAATATCGGTAAATTCAACCTTGCGGCACTTCATTTCAAGCACCATTTCAAGCATTATGAGAATACCTTTTTCGCGCGGATTCAAATTAGGCTGGTCGTGCATCTGATTTATCGTCCTGCGAAGCTCAGGTATGGTTTTCTGTGCGATGCCTATTTCGAAATCGTCTGCGCGGACGGTAAAATATGTCGCATAATATTGGTGCGGCTTGTACACCTTGAACCACGCTATGCGGATAGCCATGGTAACATATGCCGCCGCGTGCGCCTTGGGGAACATGTACTTTATCTTGTTGCACGAATCTATGAACCATTCGGGAACATCGTGTGCGCGTATCTCCTCAAGATATTTTTCGGGTATACCCTTGCCCTTGCGCACCTTTTCCATCGTGTCGAATGCCGGGAAATCCGAAACGCCCTTGAGCAGCAGACCGTTCATGATGTCCTCACGGGTACAGATGCATTGGCTGATGGTCGCCGTGCCGTTGTCGATAAGGTCCTTTGCGTTGCCGAGCCAAACATCAGTGCCGTGTGAAAGTCCCGATATTTTAATAAGATCGGCGAACTTCTTGGGCTTGGTATCCACAAGCATCTGTATCGTGAAGCCCGTTCCGAACTCGGGGATGCCGAATGTTCCCGTCTTACAGCCGATCTCTTCTTCGGTTACGCCGAGTGCCTCGGGAGAGAGAAAAATGCTCATTACCTTCGGATCGTCGAGCGGAACTTCCTTTTTTACATCTATGCCGGTCAGATCCTCAAGCATACGGATGACGGTGGGGTCATCGTGACCGAGTATATCAGCCTTAAGCAGTGTATCGTGGAGCGATTTGAATGTAAAGTGCGTCGTGATTATTCCCTGCGACGGGTCGTTCGCGGGGTATTGGAGCGGTGTAAATTCGTTGATATTGTACTTTTTCGGCAGGATAACGACACCGCCGGCGTGCTGGCCGGTCGTGCGCTTTACATCTATACATCCGCTTGCCATACGCGTCAGCTCTGCCGAACGCTGTTTGCCGAGCCCGTATTCCTCACAGTATTTTTTCGCGTAGCCGATAGCCGTTTTATCGGCGACACCGCCTATCGTGCCTGCGCGGAAAACGTATTTTTCACCGAACAGCTCTTCTATGTATTTGTGTACGACGGGCTGATATACGCCGGAGAAGTTAAGGTCGATATCGGGAACTTTGTCTCCGTCGAAGCCCATGAATACTTCAAACGGGATATTGAAGCCGAGCCGAAGCATTTCCGTGCCGCAGTTGGGGCAGTTTTCCTTCGGCATATCAACACCGCAGTCGTATTTGTTCATGTCGGGCGTGAAATCGGAATATTTGCACTTCGGGCAAAGGTAATGCGGGCGGAGCGGATTGACCTCGGTTATGTCCGCCATCGTTGCGGCAAAAGACGAGCCGACGCTTCCTCGCGAGCCGACAAGATAGCCGTCGGAAAGTGATTTTTTAACGACCTTGTGTGCTATCAGATACAGCACCGCGTAGCCGTGCTTGATTATCGCGGTAAGCTCTTTTTCAAGGCGTGCGGCAACGATCTCGGGAAGCTCATCGCCGTACATGTCATGCGCTTTTTTCTCGCACATCGAGCGCAGGTCTTCCTCGGCATTATCCATTTCGGGCGTGTAAAGATGGTCGCGCGGGAATGATTCCATGCTTTCGCACATTTCGGCTATCATGCGCGGATTGCGTATGACTATCTCCTCACGCTTTTCCTTGTCAAGATAGTAAAATTCATCAAGCATCTCCTCGGTCGTGCGATAATAAAGCGGTGCTTGGATGTTTGCTTCGTCGAAGCCCTCGGCGCATTGGATGACGGAGCGGTATATCGCGTCATCCGGCAAAAGATAATGCACGTCTCCCGTTGCAAGCACGGGCTTGCCGAGCTTTTCGCCGAGCGCGATGACTTTTTTATTCAATTCGATAAGATGCTCCTTATCGCGTACTATGCCCTCGCGGATAAGGAAATCGTTGTTGCCGAGCGGCTGTATTTCAAGGCAATCGTAGAATGATGCTATTTCCTCAAGCTTTTCGTCGGAAACGCCGCGCAGCATCGCACGGTACAGCTCGCCTGCCTCACACGCAGAGCCGATTATCAGTCCCTCTCGATGCTCAATGATGCTTGAACGCGGCATTTGCGGACGTTTGCGGCGCAGATGCTCAAGATGCGATTCGGTGACGAGCGAATACAGGTTGAACAAGCCCTTTTTGTCCTTGGCGTACATGATTATGTGGTAGCTGTTGCCGTTATCTACAGACATTGCCTTATTAAGCTCGCCGACGGTGCTGATGTCGCGTTCGCCGAGTATCTCCGTCAGCTTGCGCCATACGGCGGCGGTGATCTCCGCTTCCTTGAGCGCATCCGTGATATCGCCGGTGCGTATTTCAAGCGCGTCGCAGACCTTGTTGAATTTGCCGCTTTTGATATTCGGAACGGTTTCGCGGGAAATACGAAGCGTGTCTATCGACGGAAATTCGGGCTCTTCGCCCGCGGCAACGAACGCCGCATGTAAAAACGGCATCGAAGTATCGGCACTGTGCGCAAGAAGCGTACAGCCGGACGCGTATTCGATAAATTTTTTTATTACCGTATCGCTGTCGGGCGCGGAATCAAGCGCGCTTTGGCGGATATCTGCTTCATTGAGAATATCGGTGCGCACGTTTTCGTGCGGGTTTATATATGAATGAAACGTGTTTTGCGAGAGTATTCCGTTTTCGACTATGCATGCGCCTATCTCGATGATTTTTGCCGTAAGCGCACTGACACCTGTTGTTCGGATGGCGTAAATGCAGTATTTGATGTCCGCAAGCTTTGTTTCGGGTGCGATGCCCATTATTACGGGGTCGTCGTCAAGCAAATAGCCTTCAACACCGAATACGATATGTATGTCGGCTTTGTATTTTTTGATGGCGTCCTCCATATCGGGGTATGCCTGCACAACGCCGTGGTCGGTTATCGCCACGGTGTCGTGACCGTATTGCATCATGAGCTTGACGAGCTTGCCGGCATCGACAACGCCGTCCATCTGGCTCATCTTTGTGTGAAGGTGCATTTCGACGCGTTTGATTGGCGCGTCATCGGTTTTTTTTGCCTTTTTGACGCTCTTGATATTGTTCGGCTTTATGGTCAACTCATTTGTGAAATCGTCGGTCATACACCTGCCCTGAATGGCGATGTGCCCCGAAATATTTTCGGTTATCTCCTGCACTTGCGACGGCTCTGCAAAAATCTTGAATGTAAGCGAGGATGTGTAATCCGTGAAAGCGTAAGAAAACAATGTCTTGCCGCTTTTCAGTTCCCTGGTCTCACACGAAATAATGTCACCACACACGGTGACAAAGCCCGAAAACTCATCAAGGTCTTTTATCGCGGCAACATCCTTGATAATAAAGTCCTTACCAAAGAGCGCGATACCATCCTTAGACACACTGTCCTTAGATGCCTTTTTCTTCTCAGGCTTGCGCGTTTCGCGGGCGGATTGCGCGGATTGCGCGGCTTCACGCGAAAGCGCTTCCATACGCCTGCGATATCTGTCCATTGCGGATTCGGCAAAATCATTTGCGACGCTTTCCGCTTCGGGCATAGTATCATCCGCGTGTATGTCGGGGTACATCACGCTGTCATCGGGTATAGGACAATCCTCGGGCGGCGGGGGACAGTCGTCAGGCGCGGTATCAGCATCATATTCGGCTGTATTCTGCTCCGCCACTGTGTCGCCGTGAGCAGACGGAATATCTTGAAGCTCGGGCGGCGCAACGGTCAGCTCAAGCGCAAATGTGACATTCTGCGGAATGATTTTTTTTAGTGCTTCCTCAAGAAGCTTGCGGTCATTATCATCGAACGAACGCGACACACAAAAATGCAATTCCCATGTACTTCCGTCATCGGAAATGATCGCTTTGATAAAATCAGTCTTTGCCGATACCTCCGGTGCGAGCATAGTGGAAAGCGCGTGTGCGAATTTTGAGTTTTGATTGGAAAGTGTTATTGACATGTTTTTCGCTCCGTAATCGTATTAGTTATATTTAATCACATTTCACAATAACAGTCAAGCATGATTATTGTGCTTTTCCTCTTGTGACTCCGCCACACACCGCAAGGCGACGCTGTCCCGGTGACCCGCGTTTCTTGGGGGCCTCCGTCCCCACAACTCTGTTAGCTTTTCTGAAGAAAAATTGAGCAAAAGACTTTATTGTACTTCACGCCGCATTGTCTGAATAAATTGCAGGAAAAGTGAATTTACGCAATATCACCCATTGTCATTGCGCGCCTACGAAACAGACGTAGAAATCTATGTTTAGCATAAAGTTGCTTTTACGCAAATACGGATCGCCACGGAGCTATCCTTATAACGATACGATAGGGTAATAAAAATACAGTGCCTGCGCAAACGTTTGCATAAGGCACTGTATTATTTACTTTGCGCGAAACGCAATAGAGCTTTTGCACCGCTTCTTTCAAAAAGACGGGCAGGGGCAATGGAACAGCATCCCTTTGCTTAATTTGAGACGAAGTCCATAAGATGGGTGGAGCTTTGCCGTTATATTTCTATCGCCACGAATTCAGGGTATTTTGAAATAAGCGTTGCAAGTACATTAGACGGAATATCGCATTTAGTCTTAAACGAAATCATATATTCAAGCTTACCGGATTCAAGCTTCTTAACCTTGCTGTTCTGTATTGTAACGCTATACGATGCAAGCTCTTCGCGCACGACCCCGTCGGCGTTAAATGTATTGTCGGCAACTATCGTTATTTCGCCGACGAAGCTTGCATCATACCCCGTAAGAATCTTATGCAAAAGAAGCTGAAGAATCATAAGCAGTATTGCAGCAAAGACACCTATAAGATATAATCCGGCGCCTAGTGCCATGCCGATACCGCAAGTTGCCCACATTCCGGCGGCAGTGGTAAGCCCCTGCACATTGGACTGTCTTACGAGGATCACTCCCGCGCCGAGAAACGGTATTCCCGTAACGATATTTGCGGCAATTCGTGATGCGTCAACGCTCGGCCCGATGCCGAGAACATCAAAAAAGCCGTACTTGGAAACTATCGTCATAAGTGCAGCACTCATTGCAACGACCATATGTGTGCGCACACCGGCTCCTTTAAGTCTGCGTGAGCGCTCATATCCTATTATACAGCCGCACAGTGCCGCCGCAACAATGCGCAAGCAGAGATTCAACTGCACGATAAATGATAAATTGTCAAATGTCCCAAGTGAAATGTCCATTATAAAACCTCGCTTAATCATGCGCAAAAAACAGCGCATTGCATACTTATATACTATGTTTAGATATGGCAGTATGATAACATACGCAAACTGTTTTGTCAAGACCGGAAATAAACGGTCATAATGTACAGCTTATCATTTCGATGAAAACTCTTGCTGAATCAGTTTCAATATGGTATAATATTCGCAGAAAGTCTTGCCTCGCAAGCC
>JAZRXI010000094.1:0-18046 GCA_045600145.1 Clostridia bacterium
GATCTCTACAGAACTCCATGTGTTACCCAATTTGGGGTCATATTCAAGAACTTTATTGTTTGCGTTTGTAGGATCATTTACTACACCTGTAATAGTTGCGCCGCCGAAACCTTTGATTTCGGGATGTTCGGTAATATCATAACCGGCATCATCGAAATCAACAATATCCGCAAGCAGATTTTCGCTTGTGATTTTTTCTGTCGTCGGCACGATGGACGGCGTCGCAAACGTCACCATCGTAAGGCAGGAGATGGTCAAAGTTAAAACCAATAGAAAACTGAGCACTTTTTTCATGAAATATTGTTCCTTTCTTTATTTGCGCTTTCTGCGAAGTTTGCACTTTGCACTCTGTTCCAAAGACTATCGTATCTTATTGGAATTTCTTTGTCAATAGAATACTAAAATTCTGTAAACAAATTACTAACACACTATTTTTTTACATATTAAATATATAAAAGAGTACTTTACTTTTGTGCTTTTCGATGATATAATTACGAAAACAGTAATATTCAAAGGAGATTATATCATGCAAATTGAAGAATTGCTTGAAGCCGTAATGGTAGTTTGCTTCGGTCTTTCGTGGCCGATGTCGATAATCAAATCGTTCAAGAGCCATACCGCAAAGGGAAAGAGCCTGTTCTTTCTCATGATGATATGGGTCGGCTATGTCGCGGGCGTGGTGTGGAAGGTCATCGCGTGGAGCAAGACGGGCGTATTCACATATCCGTCGGTATTCTACATCATAAATCTCATTATGGTCAGCATTGATATCTATCTGTATTTTGTCAATCGCGCAAGAGACAGAAAGGAAAATAAATGATAAAAAATATCGTATACGATAAGGCACACCCCGAATGTACACTTGATCTGTTTCTGCCCGAAAACACCGAAGATGTGCCTATGTACGTTTATTTTCACGGCGGCGGACTTGTCGGCGGAAATTCATCCGAGGCAGCTTCCGCGGCGGAATTTTTAGTCAAAAAGGGAATAGCGGTGGCTTCGGTCAACTACCGTCTTTATCCGAATGCGTCGTTTCCCGATTACCTGTTCGATTGCGCAAATGCCGTGGCATTCGTGATGAACAGCACCGAGTACGGCAGCTTTTCGTCGTTCACCTTGGGCGGCTCGTCGGCGGGCGGATATATCACCATGATGCTGTATTTCAATAACGAATATTTTGCTTCTGCCGGCGTTGACAGAAAGAAAATAAACGGCTACTTCTTCAATTCCGGTCAGCCGACATCGCATTTTACTTATCTTGCGCGCGACACTCACGAGGACAGCCGCCGCGTAATGATCGACAAAGCCGCGCCGATATTTTACCTTGATAAGCAGTACGAGCATCCGGAAAATGAGCCGTATATACTTATCGTTTGCTCGGATCACGACATGACTAACCGACTTGAACAGAATATGATGCTCAAAACCGCAATGCTCCAATTCGGTTTCCCGGGCGAAAAGCTCACGTTCAAAATATATCAGAACACGACTCATTGCAGTTATGTTTCTCCCGCGTCGGATGCGTATCTTGAAGATACGCTTGCGCTTATCACAAACTCAAACGGAGGCAAATTATGAAGATACTTGCTATCGGCAACAGCTTTTCACAGGACGCGACACGCTATCTTAACGCGATAGCAAAAGCGGACGATTATCCGCTCACGGCGGTAAATCTTTGCATCGGCGGATGTCCGCTTTCAAAGCATTACTTCAACATGCTCGGCAACAAAAAAGACTATATGCTAGAATATAACGGCGAAACGACGATGTTCAAAATGTCGCTTGAGGAAGCTCTGCTTGCGTATGAATGGGATGTCGTCACGATACAGCAGGTAAGCCATCTTGCGCCGAATTACGCTACATATCAGCCGTATCTTAATGAGCTGAATGTTTTTTTGCGCAAATGTGCGCCGAAGGCAAGACTTCTTTTGCAGGAAACATGGGCTTATGAAAAGGACAGCAGCAGGCTTGTAAACGAGCTGAAATATCAGGCACCCGAGGACATGTACGCGGATATTCATGCATCCTACGCGCAGGCGGCAAAGGAAATAAACGCCGATATCATACCGTCGGGAACGCTTTTTATGCAGCTGATCAAAAACGGCATACCAACCATTCACCGCGATACGTTCCATGCGTCGCTCGGGCTCGGCAGATACGCGCTCGGCCTGCTGTGGTATAAAAAACTGACGGGAAGAAGCATCGACAAAAACAGCTTCCGTGATTTCGATAAGCCCGTTACCGAGGAAGAAATAGCGATAATCAAAAAAAGCATAAACGAGATACTGTGATATGTAGCGGATCCGATATGTAATAAAGCAGAGTGCTGTAAAAACACTCTGCTTTATCTTTTTTTTATGAGCTTACTTGTTGTTCTGCTCGTACTGTTCAACCATTCTGCGAACCATTTCGCCGCCTACACGGCCGTTGTCCTTCGAAGAAAGATCGCCGTTGTAGCCCTTCTTCATGTTTACACCGAGACTGTTCGCAACCTCGTATTTCATGTTCTCAAGAGCTGTCTTAGCATCTGACTTTGCCATACCTTTTTTCACCTCCCTCTTAAGAATCTGCTATTATTCTTAGCGGAAAGTGAAGAAATATGCAATTATTTATATCGGCAAATTATGGAAATCAGTTATATGCTATATCGGAAAGGTCGCGGTCAAATTTTTTTATCACCGCAACGGTAAGTGCGGTGTATTCCTCAAGCTTCGGCAGTATCTCAGCTTCCACGACGCTCTGCGTTTCTTTCAGAAGCTGTGTGTTCGAAAGCGCATACGAAAAACGGGCTTCGGCTATGCCGCTCTGACGCTTGCCTAAATAATCGCCCGGACCGCGCAGTTCATAATCGTATTGCGCTATATCAAAGCCGTTGCTCGTTTTCGTCATTATTTTCAACCGCTCAAGCGTTGTCGGCTCGACGCTTTGCGTGAGCATGAAGCAGTATGACTTGATACTGCCCCTGCCGACGCGCCCGCGAAGCTGATGGAGCTGTGCAAGCCCGAAGCGCTCCGCGCCGTAAATTACCATTATGCATGCGTTTTTGACGTTTACACCGACCTCGATGACGGTGGTGGAGATGAGTGCTTTTATTTCGTTTCTTGAAAATGCGTCCATGACCGCGTTCTTCTCATCCGCGCTCATCCGCCCGTGAAGCAAGGCGATGGGTATTTCGGAAAAAATACCGCCGCTCAACGTTTCGAACAGCCCCTCCGCGCTTAAAAGAGTGCTTTCTTCATCATCTTCGATGACGGGACAGACGAAGTACGCCTGCCTGCCCGCCAACATCTCCTTGCGTATGTATTCAAGCATGTCGTTCTCGCGGCTTTTCGGTATTATTGATGTAGCGACCTTCTGCCGTCCTGCGGGAAGCTCGTCTATTACCGAGATATCAAGATCGCCGAACACTATCAGCGAAAGCGTACGAGGTATCGGTGTTGCCGACATGACGAGCGTGTGCGGCGAATCGCCCTTTGATGCAAGACGCGCCCGCTGTGCCACGCCGAAACGGTGTTGTTCGTCTGTGATGACGAGCGCGAGGTCATGAAATTCAGTGCTTTTTTGTATGAGCGCGTTCGTACCGACGATGTACTTTGCTTCGCCGCTTTTTATGCGTTCAAGCTCAGTTTTGCGCTCCTTTGCCGAAAGTGAGCCGGAGAGAAACGATACGTTTTCCTTACCGAAAAATTCAGCAAGCTGTAAATAGTGCTGACGCGCCAGAATATCTGTGGGAGCCATAAGCGCCGCCTGACAGCCGTTAGATACGGCAACGAGCATGGCGATGAACGCAACTACGGTCTTGCCGCATCCGACATCGCCCTGCACAAGACGGTTCATCGCCTTGCCCGACGACATATCGCGCATTATTTCGTCTATGCATTTTTTCTGCGCGTTCGTAAGCTCATAGGGGAGCTTTCCAAGAAAAGCGTCAACGGTATCGCGCTTTACGTCAAACACCCGTCCCGCTTCGCTTTGATTCGTTTTTCGGCGCAGCTTTATATACAGCTGTATGCTGACAAGCTCTTCGAAGCAGAGTCTGCGGCGCGATACTGTCAAGGCTTGCTCGCTTTCGGGAAAATGGATGTTTTTGAGCGCATAAGAGCGTTCGGCAAGTCTGTGACGTGCGCGAAATTCCGGTGAAAACAGCTCGTTCTCTTTTTCGGCGCAGTAGTCGATCGCCTGATGCATCAGCGCACGCATCGAACGCTGATTTATTCCCAACGAAGCGGGAAGCCGATACACGGGAGCGATATTCAGCTCGTCCTCGTGCTCGATAGACGGATTCATTATCCTGCGGCGACCCTGCTTGATTTCGACCGTGCCGTAAAGGTAGAGCACCGAATCTTCTTTTATATTCTGCGCCATGTACGGCTGATTGAACCATATCACCTCGGCAAAGCCAGAAATGTCCTCGACACTGCATGATGTGATGCTCATTTTTTTGCGGGGAAAGCGCACTGACGGCTTTGCGACGGCACGTACCTTAAAAAGTGCCGGAGTGTTTTCGCTTGCGGCACTTATCTGTGATATGACAGTTAGATCTCTGTATTTTTGCGGCAGATAGGCGACAAGGTCTTCGACCGAATATATGTCGAGCTTGTTCAGTGCTTCCTCGCGCTTTGCACCTACGCCCTTTAATTCTGTAAGCTTCATTTTTATAACCTTATGAATCTGTGGTTTCCGAGACAGTCACAGAAATATACCGCTTTGTTTTCGCCGGCGGGTACGGTGAATGTGTACTTGAGCGAGGGCTTCAACGCACTGCGCACGGAAAAATCCTCCGTGATAAATGTCGAGCCCTCTATTCTGCCGACGGAAAGATACGTCAGATACTGCAAGCCATCGCCGTATTTGGGCAGGCACGAATCAACATCGAGCGCGTGATAGCCGTTCACGGTGACGGTAAGCAAGCTGTCGCTTGAGCTTTTGATAATCGAGATCCCCGCTTTGTCATCGGGTGCTTCGGTGTGAAATATCACGGTATCAATGCTTTCTTTTTCACAGAGCCTGCGGCGGAATGTCAGCAGACTCAGCGCGGATTTGTCAATACCGATGAATCTTCTGCCGTTGTTGGCGGCACTGATGAGCGTTGTGCCGCTTCCGGAAAAGAGATCGCAGACGGTATCGCCTTTATCAGAGCAGGAGAGAATTATCCTGTCGAGCAGAGCAAGCGGCTTCTGCGTGCCGAAGCCCGTGCGTTCGGGGTGCCTTTGCTGGAGGTGCGGGATATCCCACACATCGTCGCAGGAAACGATATCGTCCTCATAATAACGGTATTCCTTACCAGCGCTTTTTATCGAAAAATATACCTTTCCGTTTTCATCGACATTGCGTTTCATGTGGTTGACTTTTTTGTCGGTACGTGCACTGCCGGTTGCGGCGGGATGTATCTTCACGTTCGGTACTTTACCGTAAATATAGATGTTATCATGCTTTGCGGCAAATGAGTTTTTACTGCTTCCGCCGGAATGATAGTGCCAGATTATTTCGTTTATAAAGGATCTTTCACCGAAAACCTCATCGAGCAGGACACGGACATATGCCGAAGCATGACGGTCGACATGCACGCAGATAACTCCGTCTGAGGTGAGCAGCTCTTTTGCACCGTAAAAAACCTTGCGCAAAAAGCCGAGGTAGGCATCGCGGTCAGCCCATGAATCCGAATATGACGGGATTTTGACAAAATAATCTCTGTTGCCGGCAAAGCCTTTTTCACCGACGGGCATATTTGCGTCAAATTCACGACCCGTCATAAAAGGCGGGTCGAAATATACGAGCTTGACTTTCCCGGCATGCTTTTCGATGAGCTTCGGCATTATCTCCAAAACGTCGGAGAGATAATACTCGCCGGTCGCGGCACTTCCGAAGCCGTTGCCGGATAAAATTCTTTCTTTTTCGAGCAGCATATAATATCACCAAAAAATCTTATACATCAGTTTTCTTTTTTATTCTTATGTTTTTTCGCAAAATAAACGGTATTGCCGTAAATAAGTCCGGCGGCACAGCCTATACATACAATAATTATCACTATGATGTACCAATTTTCCATCAGCCATTCGGAATCTATGCCGAGCTTTTCGAATACGGATACATTGTTTTCCTCGCCCTCAAGATGCGCGTCAGCGGCAAATACTTTTGTTGAAATCACCGTAAGAAAAGCAATTATTGCACATAATTTCTTTTTCATTATTATCACCCGAAGATATTATATCATAAGAAAAAATTTTTTCAAGAATATATTTGCATATATTGCGATTATTTGGTATAATGTATAAAAATAAGGAGGTATGTTATATGGATATATTCGGTGTATCGGTATCGCCCGTTGCGGTGATTGTCGGAGCAGTGATAATCGTCGGTATAATAATTCTGATTATATTGGCAATAATATCGGGCAGAAAGGTGCATGAAGACGTTCCGGATCTTGACACTCGCGAAAATTTCGGTGATTTCCACGGCTTGCTTACCAAAGAGGATTTTGAGGTGCGTGCCGACGATCATATGCTTGAGGTCTACCGTATGCAGTGGATACAGGCGGAGCCGGGCGACCAAAAGGACAATTATTTACTGTTGTATCTTGCACTTAAGCAGCTCAACAAGGAACAGGATGAATCAGAGGACGAATGGACGCAGGAGCAGTGTGAGGCAAGAATGGATGAGATAATTGCCGAGCTGAGCGAAAAAACAGGACTGAAGCCGATCGTAAACGAGCTTGATGAAAGTGAGTTCGAAACATATTTTGCTTCCGAAGCTCAGGAAAATGACGGAGGAGAAGCCGAAGACGGTGCCGACGCCGACGGCGAAAGCGAAACGGATAATGAAGTCGGAGCTGATGATGTGGAAGAAAAAGCCGATGTCGAAGGATCCGACACAAACGAGTGAATCGGGAATAATTATTTTTTGGAGAAAAAAATGGATGTTATAGATGTAACCGAGCAAAACTTTGATGAAGTGATTTCAACGGGCAAGGTAATAGCCGATTTCTATGCGCCGTGGTGCAACCCGTGCAAGCTGATGGGCTATGAGCTTCGAATGCTTGCCAAGGAACGGGACGATATGCGGATAATCAAAGTCAATGTTGACGAATGCCCGCCTATTGCGTCGCGCTTTGAAATAATGAGCATCCCGACAGTGCTCTACTTTGAAAACGGCGAATTGAAAGGCAAGACTATCGGCTATAAAAACCGAACCGGACTTTTAGATGAATTCGGATTGAAGTAGCCTTTGATGACTTATGTGGGGACAGCGTCTCTCTCTCCGTGTACGAGACTCCGCCCCTTGGTTTCGTACGCTTTTTTGAAAAAAGCGGGGCAAAAAAAATTTTTATTGAACTTCGTGCAGAGTAAAGAATAATGCAGTGTCTTATGCTATAGCATAAGACACTGTGCTTTTTTGGTGACTTTTGGCAAATCGGCAAAGTCTTCGGCCAAACTTTTCTTCGGAAAAGTTTGGAGGGGTGTGGGGCGGAGTTCCGACGAAAACGGATTTGCGGCGGAGCCCCCAAAGAGGAGTGCAAATTCGTCAAATATCGCTGTTGCGAAAGAGAAAAGGGCGTTATATAATATTCGCGGGAGCTGATAGAATGTATTCGCCTAAAATAACGAGGGAGCTTGATTTGCTCGGAATGAGCAACAAAATACGCGGTTACAAATATTCGCGCGCCGCGATAGATATTCTATTAAGAAGCGGAAGCAGTGTGCGCATCGATATTTTATATAAATTCGTTTCGGAACAGTTCGGGACAAGCGTATCGTGTGTCGAACGGAATATCCGTTACGCTGTTGAAAAAACATGGGAGCAGGGCGATATCGACAGAATATATTACGTGTTCGGCTATACGGTGCGTTCTGACAGAGGCAAGCCTACGAACAGCGAGTTTTTGTATATGCTTACCGATAGGATCAGGACATTTGCCGAATAATAAACCGATGACACGAATACCTTATTACGGGGTGAGACCGTGTGATAAGTAAAAAATATGTGCGCCTGTTTGCGGTGCTTGCGCTTGTTGCCGTGACGGGCTTCGCAACGGGTATTAACTATAAGCAAATGGCGGGAAATACGATATTTTCTGTCGGTAAAGGATGTTTTGAGTTCGGACTTTTATATCTTTTTGCCGGAAAGACACTAAAAAAATGCATATTCGGGGCGCTTGTATCTTCGTTTGAAAGCTTCGCGGTGATGTGCGCGGGAGCGCTTTCGTGGCTGACATTTTTACTCATGCCGCTTGAGCTTTTCGGGATATCGTTCAAAATGGGTGTAAGCTTTGCGTGCGTCGCTTTGCCGTTCAGCACAATAAAACTTCCGTCGGCGTTCCCGATGCTACTGTTCGTGCTGACTGTTATGTTTGCTTTTGTGTTGCTTGCATCAGCCGTTACCGAACGCCGTGTATATCATTCGCGCAAAAGAAAGCTTGATTCGACAGATGCTGACTTCATCAAATATCTGGCGGCAGGCTTCATTATATTTTTTTTGATAAATGTGGTGTTCATTATGTTTTCACATGTTACAAATATTGGCTTAAAAGGATTTTTCGGCACCGTTTTATAAAAAATAGCAAAATAAAATCTGCTTTCAGTGTAAAAAATACGCTTGAAAGGAGGTTTATCATGCGCAAATTTTCAGTTGTATTTTTAACGGTCGCGATGCTGTTTATTCCGCTGACGTCATATGCTTCGCCCGATACAGGAATAGATGCCGAAGCACGCGCCGCGGTGCTAATCGACGCGGAAAGCGGCAAGGTGATGTACGAGAAAAACGCATCGGAGAAGCTGCCGATAGCAAGCGTCACAAAGGTGATGACGCTTGATCTTGTCTTTGACTCGATCGAAGACGGTACGCTGTCGCTCGACGAGGATATCACCGTAAGCGAGACCGCCGCGGGAATGGGCGGCTCACAGGCGTCCATCGACGCGGGTTATAAGTATAAGGCTTCGGAACTGATAAAATCCATTATCATCGCATCTGCCAACGATGCAGCCGTCGCCATGGCGGAAAGGCTTGCCGGCAGTGAGGAAGCTTTTGCCGTAAAAATGAATAAGAAAGCCCAAAAGCTCGGAATGACCGATACAAATTTCAAAAACTGTACGGGTCTGCCTACCGAAGGACATCTTTCAACGGCTCTTGATGTTGCGAAAATGTCAAGAGAACTGCTCACTCATGATGACTATTTTAAATGGAGCACCACATGGATGGACGAAATAAAGCACGCCAAGGACGGTCGCGTGACGGAGCTTGTCAATACGAACAAGCTCATTCGCTCACTTGAAGGCTGTGACGGTCTTAAGACCGGCTCCACGAGCGAGGCAAAATTCTGTGTGACCACGACGGCAAAACGCGGTGATATGCGGCTCATTGCCGTTGTTCTCGGCGGAAGCACCAGCCAAAGCAGATTTGCCGACGCCGCAAAGCTCATCAATTTCGGATTTGCAAACTATGAAATGAAGACCGTCACGACGGCGGGCGAGGAGATAGGCACCGTCGCGCTTAAGGGCGGAAAAGAGGATTCGGTCAAGCTTATAGCAAAAACGGGATATTCGGTCTGTGTTGCCAATGATGAAAGCGAAGAAATAACGACAAGGACGGATTTTCCCGAAAACGTAGCCGCTCCCGTTTCGGGCGGCGATGTGATAGGTACACTGACCGTATCGGTCAACGGCAAGGATGTTAAAACGATAGAGCTTGTTGCGGACAGAGATTATCTCAAGGCAAGCTTTGCAGATAAATTCAAAAAATTCTTTACCTTTCGGAAATAATTGACTAAATATTGTTTTTGTGATATCATAACGCTATAAGGAGAATGTTGCTATGAGATCACATTACGGTATGGACATCAACGAAAAAGGGCATCTTACAATAAGCGGCTGTGATACTGTTGAGCTTGCAAAGCAGTATGGCACGCCGCTTTATGTGCTTGACGAGGAGTTAATGCGCAAAAACTGCCGCGAAATGAAAAACGCTGTTGATAAATACTTCAAAAACGGCAAGGCGATGTATGCTTCAAAGGCACTTAATACAAAGGCGGTATTGCTTATCGCCGCAAGTGAGGGCTTGGGCATAGATACGGTTTCGGGCGGGGAAATGTACACTGCGCTTTCAGCAGGTATACCGCCGGAGAAAATAGAACTGCACGGCAACGGCAAGACGCGCGAGGAGATCGAAATGGCTGTCGAAAACGGCATAAGCTGTATCATTGCAGACGGCTTCGACGAGCTTACGATGATAGAGGACGTATGCCGCAAGGCAGATAAGCGCATCAATGTTGCGATACGCATCCGCCCGAATATCGACGTTCACGCGCATCATGCGGTGCAGACGGCGCGTATGGACTGTAAATTCGGCTTTGGGATATCCGACGGTCAGGCGATGCGTGCCGCCGAGATAATAACAAACAGCAAGTACATGATTTTAAGCGGCATCCACTGCCATATAGGCTCGCAAATATTCGATGAAGCACCGTTCGTGCTTCTGTGCCGCTCTTTTTTAGATTTTGCGTGCGAGGTAAGAGCAAAGACGGGTGCAATTATAGGTGAATTCAACTGCGGCGGCGGCTACGGTGTGCGCTATACCGACGAAGATACGCCTAAGCCGTTTGAGGTCTTTATAAAAATAATCGCCGAAACGCTCACTTCACTTTGCAATGAAAAGGATTTCCCTATGCCGTCGGTTACAGTAGAGCCGGGACGCTCGATAGTCGGTGAGGCGGGAACGACGCTTTATACAGTGAACGGACTTAAGGAAATAACGGGAGTGCGTACATACTGCATGTGCGACGGCGGAATGTTCGAAAATATCCGCACAGCACTTTATGATGCGAAGTACGACGCCGTGTGCGCATCGAGAATGAACGAGGAGCATTTGCATCCCGTTTCGATAGCGGGCAAGTGCTGTGAATCGGGAGACATGATCACATGGAACACTCCGATGCCGAAGCTGAATACGGGCGATATACTTGCCGTATTCACGACAGGCGCGTATAACTATTCGATGGCGAGCAACTATAATCGCAACCCCGTTCCCGCGCTCGTGCTTGTAAAAGACGGCAAAAGCGCAATAGCGGTAAAGCGTCAGACGTATGAAAATATCACGGAAAATGATGTCATTCCCGAATATCTTAAATAGGAGAGAACGATATGCTTCTTGATTTACTATTGGGCGGTACAAGCAATATATGGATGAGTCTGCTGTCGCTTTTGATAGCGTTCCCCGTGTTGCTGTTTTCGCTTTCTGCACACGAATTTGCACACGGCTTCGCGGCATACAAGCAGGGCGACGGCTATGCCAAAATGCTCGGGCGTCTCACGCTCAACCCGTTCAAGCACCTTGATCCGATAGGCACGCTTGCGATGCTTATTATCGGCTACGGTTGGGCAAAGCCCGTACCGGTCAATCCGGGCAACTTCAAAAACGGCAATAAAAGTCTTTTGATAGTTTCGGCGGCGGGAATAATCGCAAATCTTCTGCTTGCTTTTATCGCTGTATTTTTGCAAAACTTCGTGCTTTATATCATCCCGAATATACCGATAGTGAGTATGGTGCTTTATAACGTGCTTTTGTATCTTGCGATAATCAATTTGAATCTCGCGGTATTCAATTTTGTACCGATACCGCCGTTTGACGGCTACAGGATATTCAAGGCTTTGTTTGAAGGCAAGCTGAGTTATACTTTCTTTGCCAATGCCGAAAGATATTCGACCGTGATATGCCTTATATTCATTCTCATATGCAACCGCACGGGACTTATTTCCACCGTTTCGGGTGCGCTGTTTGACGGCATAAATTATCTCATTCATTTTATATTTATTGCGTTTGTTTAGGTGAACGATGGAATTACAGCTTAAGCTGAATCAGTTTGAAGGACCGCTCGATTTGCTTCTTCATCTGCTTGAAAAGGATAAAATCGACATAAAGGATATTTTTGTATCGGATATCACCGAACAGTACCTTGCGTATATCGCCGGGATAGAAGAATTCGATATGGAGAATGCAAGCGAGTTTCTTACCGTTGCGGCGCATCTGCTCGAAATAAAATCGCGCTCACTGCTTCCGAAACCGCCTGCCGTCGAGGAGGGCGAGGAGGATCCCGAGCAGGCACTTATCAGAAGACTTGAGGAGTACAAGCTCTATAAGGAGGCGGGGGAGAAGCTCCATGATATGGAGGAAGCGAATCTCCGTGTCTACTATAAGCTTCCCGAGGAAATGCACATGGAGGAACGTATAGAGCTTAACGAAATGAAGCTTGATTCACTCATGGATGCATTTCGCGAGGTGCTTAAGCGAGTAGAGGACAAGACGGTCAAGCATCAGCGCGAAATAAAGCGCGATACATATACCGTCAAGGGCAAAATGTCGTACATACGGCGTAAAATAGCGCAGAAAAAGCAGATGTCATTTTTCGACATGTTTGAGGATGACGGAAACAAAAATGAGGTAGTCACCACATTTGCCGCGATGCTTGAACTGTGGCGAAGCCGCTTCATAAGGCTTGAGCAGACGGAAACATTCGGAGATATCACGGTGATACTCAACACCGAAAAGACTGAAAAAGAAACAGAGGAAGAACAAATTGAATTTGAATGAGCTTGCATCGGTCATAGAAACACTCTTATTTATTGTGGGCGAGCCGCTTGATACCGAGGATATTAAAAAAGTTACTGCCGCCACCGAGATGGAGCTTTGGCAGGCGGTAGAGATATTGGAAAACAAGTACGCGCCCGAAAGCGGCATACTGCTGAAAAAATTCGGCACTAAGCTTCAGCTTTGTACGAATCCCCAAAATGCACAGTATGTAGAAGATCTTCTTAATCCGATACAGAAAAAATCACTTTCGCAGTCGGCACTTGAGGTGCTTTCGATAATCGCGTACCGCCAGCCCGTCACGCGCGGTGAAATAGAACAGATACGCGGTGTCAAGTGCGATTACTCGGTAATGAGTCTCAAGCAAAAGGGGCTCATATGTGAGATGGGGCATAAGGATGTTATCGGCAGACCGGTGCTGTTCGGCACTACCGATCTGTTTTTGAGACATTTCGGGCTCGGCTCGCTTGATGACCTCCCGATGCAGGAAAATCTCGCACTGCTTGAAACGAGTGAATTTGATTCCGATGATGTCGAACAGATAACAATGCCGCTTGAAAATATATCGGGCAATAATCAGAAGGTCGAAACGGAAGAAAGCGAAGAATAGCGTAAACAGTAAAAAAAGTAGTTTACAAGAATTTCATTTAGTGGTATAATCCTTTCATGTACGGAACTTTGTTCTCGGTTTGCGCGCTTCCTCGGCGGCTTACTGTGAACATAAGCGTTTGTACAAATTAAAGAGGAGGTATATTGTGATGGATAAGGCTACAAAGTCTGAGATCATTGCCGCTAACAAGCTGCACGATTCCGATACGGGCTCTCCCGAGGTACAGATCGCTCTTCTTACCGAGCGCATCAATCACCTCAATGAGCATCTTAAGACGCATCAGAAGGATCACCACAGCCGCAGAGGTCTGCTTACAATGGTAGGTCAGCGCCGCGGTCTTCTTGCTTATCTTAAGGACAAGGATATCGAGAGATACAGAGCTATTGTTAAAAAGCTTGGCTTGAGAAAGTAATTTCAAAGAAAGCGGATAAGTTTTTTATCCGCTTTTTCTTGACTTGACATTTTTTTTCGTGCGCTTATGCACTTTATGGATATTGTTATAATTATATTAAGGAGTATATAGAAGATGGAATGCAGACAGTTCAAAACGACATATGCCGGCAGAGAGCTAACTATTGAAACCGGCAAATACTGCGGACAGACAAACGGTTCGTGTGTAGTACGTTGCGGCGATACGGTTGTGATGGTATCGGCAACAATGTCAAAGCAGCCCAGAGAGGGAATGGATTTCTTCCCGCTGAGCGTAGAGTTTGAAGAAAAACAGTATTCGGTAGGAAAGATCCCCGGCGGCTTTATTCGCCGTGAGGGCAAGGCAAGCGAAAAGGCGATACTTACAAGCCGCCTTATCGACCGTCCCATACGTCCTTTGTTCCCAAAGGGACTGTTCAACGACGTTCAGGTAGTAGCTACATGCCTTTCGGTAGACCTTGACAACATGCCCGACGTGCTTGCAATGATAGGCTCATCTGTAGCACTTACGATTTCGGATATCCCGTTCGCGGGGCCCACAGGCTCTGTTACAGTCGGCATGATCGGAGATGAGTACATACTCAATCCGAACGAGGAGCAAAGAAAGGAATCACGTCTTCATCTTACCGTTTCCGGCACAAAGGATGCCGTTATGATGGTTGAAGCGGGCGCCAAGGAAGTCACCGAAGCAGAAATGCTTGAGGGCATCATGGTAGCTCACGAGGAAATAAAGAAGCTTGTTGCATGGCAGGAAGAGATTCGCGCCGAGATAGGCAAGGAAAAGCTTCCGATGGAGCTTTATCATGTTCCCGAGGAGATCGACAAGGCTGTAAGAGAATTTGCTTACGACAAGATCGTTTGGGTAATGGATACGTTCGACCGCCACGAGCGCGAGGTACGCGAGGAGCAGGCTGAGGCTGAGGTGCAGGAGCATTTTGCCGATATCTTCCCCGAATCCAAGCGTGAAATAGGCGATGCGCTTTATTACATCAAAAAGGAAGTAATGCGCAATAAGATACTTGATGAGGGCGTTCGTCCCGACGGCAGAAGCGAAAAAGAAATACGTCCCATTTGGTGCGAGCATGGCATGCTCCCGAGAACTCACGGCTCTGCGGTGTTCACCCGCGGACAGTCGCAGGCGATGACTATAACCACTCTCGGACCGCTTTCCGATGTTCAGGAGCTTGACGGCATCGACGGCGAGACCGCAAAGAGATATATGCATCAGTACAACATGCCCGGCTACGCGACAGGCGAGCCGAAGCCGCTCAGAGCGCCCGGCAGACGTGAGATAGGTCACGGCGCGTTGGCAGGGCGTTCGCTTGAGCCGGTCATCCCGTCGGAGGCTGATTTCCCGTATGCGATACGTGTCGTTTCGGAAATAGTTTCGTCGAACGGTTCGACCTCAATGGCATCGGTTTGCGGCTCAACGCTTTCGCTTATGGACGCAGGTGTTCCGATATCAGCACCCGTTGCGGGCGTTGCCATGGGTCTTATCAAGGATACCCGCGAGGGCTCGGATAAGGTCGCAGTGCTTACCGATATACAGGGACTTGAGGACTTTTTGGGCGATATGGACTTCAAGGTAGCAGGTACGGAAAAGGGTATCACCGCTATCCAGATGGATATCAAGATAAAGGGCATAGACAGGCCTATCCTTGAACGCGCACTTGCTCAGGCAAGAGAAGGACGTATGTTCATCATGGGCAAGATGCTTGAAACCATCCCCGAGCCGAACAAGGAGCTTTCACCCTATGCACCCAAGACGATGACGTTCAAGATCGACGTTGACAAGATACGCGAGGTCATCGGTACGGGCGGCAAGGTCATCAACGGCATCATTGCCGAGACCGGCGTAAAGATAGATATCGACGATGACGGTACTGTCGTTATTTATGCTGTGGATCAGGCTTCGGGCGATAAGGCAAAGAAGATGATCGACGATATCGTCAAGGAAATCGAAGTCGGCGAAACCTACTTTGGAACTGTTGTCCGCATCATGGATTTCGGTGCATTCGTTGAACTGCTTCCGGGCAAGGAAGGTCTTTGCCGCGTCGGCGAGCTTGATAATAAGTTCGTTAAGAAAGTTACCGACGTTGTAAATATCGGCGATAAGATCATGGTCCGCGTCATCGAAATCGACGATAAGGGCAGGATAAACCTTTCAAGAAAGGCTCTGCTCCCTAAGGCAGATAAAGAATAATCACGCGACAGGGAGACAGTGTCCCCCTGTACCACCCTATGCGGGATGCTGTCCCGCACCATGCAAAAGCATTATATGTTTTTTGCTCATACGTTTGCATAAAAAATTCTCCCGCCCTACTTACGGCGGGAGAATTTTTCAATAAGTCATAAAAGTTTTTTGCCCTGCTTTTTTTCAAAAAAGCGGGCGAGGGTCAATGGGGCGGAGCCCCAAAAGAAGGAAAGAGCCTATCGTACCTTCATCAGCATTTGAGCGGGGGATGAGCCGGTTTTGAGGACAACTGTTTTATCGCTGACGGTGTAGATTTTACCGCTGAACAGTTCTTCATACGTACCGTTTTCGGGCAATGTAAGCTCGGTAAGCTCGGCACCGGTATTGTATACGCCTATAAGTCCCGAGCTTGCGAAAACGGGCACGCCGTGCTTGGTATAAATATGAACGCCAGCATTTTCGGCAAGCTTATTAAGCACACGGTGCGAAATGTTACCCATACCGCTGAAATATACCGTGTAGCCGTCACATTCCTTTCTTGCAAGTGCTACCTTGCGTGAAGAGGCATACCGTCCGAGCGGAATACAGCTTGCGTCATCAACGTACCACAACGGTTTTTTGGCTTCGCTGTAACCGTATACCGTATCGAATGCGCGTATTTCTTTTTCGTCAAGCTCGCACGGCTCAAGCTTCATTTCAACCAGATTTTCAACATTTTCAAGCGAAAGCCCGCCGCGCGTTACGTAATTCGCACCGCCGATAAACAAAAGATGATGTCCGTCGCGCTTGAGAGCATCAATGAACCTCCGTTGAGGATCGCTGAGGCTGAACGCGTTGATGAATATTATCAGCTTGTAGCGGTTTTTGTCGATGCGTTCAAGGTCGTTGAGCGAATAAATATCATACGGTGCGCCCATCCGCGAAAGCGCGTCGCGCTGATTTGCTATAAGCTCGGTGTTGAGCTTACTGCACTTGTTGACCTCATACAGACTTTCGCCGCTGATGAAAACCGCTATCTCACTGCAAGAGCTTTTGTTTACGCTCATCAGGCGTTTTGATATTTCGACATGGTGCTTGACCTCCGCCATCAGGTCGGGATCGTAGAACCAGCCCTCAAGCATGTCGAACCACCACATTCCTGTGCGCTTCGTGATGCGCTGCATAAATTCGCGGCGCATCGCGTGAAGCGTCTGTTCTTTTGTTTTTAAGAGGTCGCGCGGATTGGATGCACGCATTTCGGCTAATGTTTTGAGTGCGACATCGGTATCGGGATCGCCGCATATGCGCTCGGTATTTTTCGGCAAGTTCGGCACAAGATACGTCGTGTGGTCGAACGATATCCAACACATTTTTTTGTTCATGCTCAAGGTGTCACAAAGCAGCATATACGCGCTCGCATCGTCGTATGAGCGAAACTGATACGATGACGGCGTTGCAAGAATATCAATATCCGGGCTTCTGTTGATGCGGTCAAATTCAATGTGTCCCGCCTCCCACATGCGCTCGTCAAGCAGCTCAAGAATGTAGCCGAAAAATACGCCAATGGGCTTTTGGTGGTCAAGCACTTCTTGTGCCGCATGGCAGAAATACAGCAACGTGTCGGCGATAAGCTCATTGTGGAAATGACGGTAGTTTATTACTTTTGCGTCTTTTTGGGGGTCAAGATAGATTTGATTTGCAGGCTTTATTAGCTCTGCTTCATCGGGGATCAGCGCGTCGGGATCGTTAAGATACTCTCTGTACGCCTTGAGTTTTGTCGGGTGCGACGCTTCGTGGTCGTAGTGGCTGAACCACTCGGTCGTGAAGCCGCCGAGCAGAAAATATCCGCAGACAAAATTCGGATATTTTTCCTCCGTGTGGCGAATAAGTGCCTTGAGATAATCGGCCGTGTCGCGCCGCCATGCTTCGTCGGCGGCTATTTGGGAAAGATGCGTGAACGAATTTACGCTTCCCGGGTGATTTTTGAGCCACCATTCGCGTGAATCAAGATGGATATTCACAAAAACATATGCGTCGGGCGCACATTCGGCAAAAAAATCTATCTGCTTATCGAGATTCGTAAAATCGTACTCTTTATCGCCGAACCACGTTTCGCCGAAAAGCGAATATGGGACTTTAAGTCCCGACATCAGCCCCGAGCAGTAGACGTGAAACAGCCTGACACCTGCATCGTAAAACTCTTTTACATTCTTTTTTGTGGGTCTGAATGACTTGAACGCCAACGAATCTATTATTTT
>JAZRXI010000095.1:0-51007 GCA_045600145.1 Clostridia bacterium
GAAAGCGGTCTTGATGTCACACATCAGGCAGAAATCACTGCCGCCGCAGAAGCACTTGCTGCCGCAACCGAAGGTCTTTCCGAGCTTTCAACAGCACAGTATAATATGACTTACGAAATCTGCGAGGAAAATTGGCTGATGGCTCGTCAGGGCAAAATCATCGGCGGCGAAGTAAGCGATACCATCGGCAGAACCGTTATTCCGCTTACGCAGGATCAGATCGACAGCATCGGCGATTACATTTGGGTTGTCGGTTTCGACGGCAATAAGGATGTTAAGGTAAGAATCGACTGTGCTTACACCTGGTTCTACAATGTGGTAGACGGCAACGCAGAAAAGGTTGAAGCCGAGAAAATGGGCTATGCCGCATTTATCATCATTGATAATGACGGTACGGATAATGACGATAACACCATCACCGGTTTCGGATATTACAGAATGTATAAAGATGCGGTTGACGAAAGCAACTTTATGCTCGATACTCTCTATGTTGTTCCTGAGACGAAAGCAAACTGATAAAGGAGGAGTGAGACATTATGAAAAAGTTATTGAAACCCGAAATGGAATTTATTGAGCTTAATACGCAGGATGTTATCACCACCTCCGGTGGCGGTGACACCTATATGTTCAGTGAGGATGATCCCACAACTACTTCCGGGAATGCGCACGATGCTCAGGAATACGGCAACGGCGATATTCCGCTGTTTAACGACTACACTCAGTAATATTTAAGCAACGCACCCCGCCCGTCCGACGGGCGGGGTTTTGCGCTTTAGGCGCGTTGCAGGAGATCGCAATATGTTTTATATCTTTACATACCGTGTCATTGCGAGGAGCGAAGAGGCGTGGCGATCCATACTGGCGCAAAGTAACTTTATGCTTCACATGGATTGCCACGCATCCTGCGGATGCTCGCAATGACACAATGGGGTTGCCGGGATAATGGCTTTGCCTCCTGCCCGTTGTTTGGACGCGTATAACGGTGCGTCGGGGACACCGCACTCTACGGGACAGTCAAGCCCATGCGTCGAAAAAGACGCATAGTTTGATGTTGCTTATTATTTTTTCACGAAAATAAGAAAAGAACCTATAAGATAAAACCTGTTTGCATTTTTATTAAAAGTGTGATACTATATATAAAAAGAACAGAAACGGAGTGCTGAAAATGAAGCCGATAAAGCTTGTTGCCGATTCAACATGCGATCTTTCGCCCGAGCTTATTGCAAAATACGATATAGAAGTGTGCCACTTGATAGTGAACCTTGACGGGGAAACCCGTTTTGACGGAGTGGATATCACATCCGAGGAGCTGTTCGACTGGTCGGATAAAAACAACAAGCTTCCGACAACGAGCGCACCGTCGCCGGAAATGGTCGAGGAGCTGTTTTCGAGATTATGCAACGATCACGATATCATCGTTATCCCGGTGGGAAGTGACCTTTCGTCGGCATATCAGCTTTTCAGCATAACTGCCGAAAAATTCAAGGATTCGCGGATAACCGTTATTGACGGCATGAATCTTTCGACGGGAACGGGACTTCAGCTTGTCTGCGCCGGGGAAATGATAAAAAAAGGAATGGATTACGATTCGATAATCGCCGAGCTTAAGCTCATTACGCCGAAGGTCCGTGCGGGCTTCGTGGTCGATGATGTCATGTTCCTTTATAAGGGCGGCAGATGCTCTGCACTTGCGGCGTTCGGCGCTACGGCACTCAAGCTCCATCCGACACTTGCGGTCGTGAACGGTGTCATCAAGGTCGATAAAAAGGTTCGCGGCGATATGCTTGCCGCAACGCTCAAGTACGGAAAAACGCTTGAGGAAGGACTTAACAACGCCCGCGAGGATACGGTGTTCATAACTCATGCATGCGCCGATCAGGCTCAGATAGACGGGCTTCACGAATATCTTGAGGGCTTCAATAAATTCAAAAACATCTATATTACGCAGGCGGGATGTGTTATTTCGTCGCACTGCGGCAGAAGATGCATCGGTATCCTTTTCATTGAAAAATGATATGTCTCTGACGCAAATTTTGCGGAAGCGTCACTGTTACCCATTACGCCGTTACCGCGCGGCACGGTGAATTGTATGAAGGTCATTTTACTTGCAGACGTTAAAGGCTCCGGCAAAAAAAATCAGATAATAGACGTGAATGACGGCTATGCGCGTAACTTCCTGTTTCCGCGTAAGCTCGCACGCGAAGCCACCACGGAAAATATCAATGCGGTCAATGTCGCCAACAGTGCCGAAGCGCACCGCAAAGAGGTCATGAAGGCGGAAGCTATCCAAAATGCCGAAAAGCTTTCAAAGCTTTCCGTAAAGGTAGTCGGCAAGGGCGGAAACGGAAAAATGTTCGGTTCGATATCGGCAAGCGATGTTGCTCAGGCGATAAAGGCTCAGCACGGACTTGATATCGACAAGAAAAAAATCGAGATACCGTCGATCAAGGCAGAGGGCGAATATGTGGCAACGCTTAAGCTTTATCCCGAGGTTTCGGCAAAGCTCAAGGTGTTTGTCGAAATAGCGCAATAATAAAATCGCAAAGCGGAATAATTTTATCGGCATAAGAAGTGTTACTATGGATCAGGAAAAAATAGACAGAATAAACTTTTTGGCAAAAAAGGCAAAGACGGAGGGCTTGACGGAAGTCGAAAAGGAAGAACGTGAACAGCTCCGCAATGAATACCGTGCCGCGTTCAGGGCAAGCCTTACGGGGATAATGGATAACACCGTTATACGGCGCCCGGACGGCTCGGAGGAAAAAGTAAGGCGCAAGCCGGACGCAAAAGCCTGAATAGCCGCACGGACAGGAATGTTTTCAATACGGAAAGCATGGGCTGTTTTCCTGCGATATACATAAATCAAAAGGAGTATCATTATGTACGAAATAACAGTTCCCGTAATGGTTACGGCACCCGATTTCAACTGTGAGCAAACGCTAATCGCGCTGAAAAAAGCCGGCGCGAAAAGAGTGCTTCTTGCGATGGAGCCGCTCGCTGAGAAAATGACCGATGTTTACGGTCTTTTAAAAAGGTGCATTGATTTTTTCTCTGCACACGGACTGAAATGCGGAGTGTGGTTCTGGGCATTTATGGTGAACTCGGACAGATTTACGCCGATAATCGGAAACGCGGGAAAAAGCAACACACAGAAATGTCCGCTTGACCCGGATTTTCTCGTATTTGCGCAGAACAACGTAAAGCGGATAGCCGCACTTAAGCCCGAGCTTATTCTTTTTGACGACGATCTGCGACTCGGATTTCTTGACAGCGGCTTCGGCTGTGTCTGCGAGCATCATCGCAAGCTGATGGAACAAGTGCTGTCGCCTCTGCCCGATGATATATATGCCGAGGCATTTTCCGCAAAACCGAACAAATGTCGCGATGCGTTTTTGTTTGCCATGGGCGAAAGTTTGAAGATATTCTGCAAAAAAATGCGTGAAGCTGTTGATGAGATCGCGCCCGAGGTGCGCATGGGAATATGCTCATGCCTTTCAACATGGGACACCGACGGTGTGGATTCGTATACTCTTTCGCGTCTGCTTGCGGGGAACACCCGCCCGTATATCCGTCTTATCGGGGCACCTTATTGGGCGGTCAACCGTAATTGGGGCAACCGTTTGCAGGATACGGTCGAGCTTGAGCGCATGGAGCGCGCATGGTGCGACGATGATGATTTCGAAATAGTTTCAGAGGGCGACACTTATCCGCGTCCGCGATATACTACGCCCGCGTCGTATCTTGAACTGTTCGACACGGCACTCAGATTTACGCAAAAAATGACGGGAATACAAAAATATATGCTTGATTATACGTCATCGGCACTTTATGAGCCGGATTATATCGAAGCGCACCTGCATGACGCCTCGGTCGATATCGAGGGATTCGTCGCGGGAACGCAAAGCACCGGGATCCGCGTATACGAGAAAATCGACAAGCTGAAGGATGCCTTTCTTTCGGTGCCTGTCGGACGTGTGCAGGATATGTTTTTCTCGACCGCGGCAAAATTCCTTGCGGCAAACGGCCTGCCATCAGTGTATGAGGGGACGGGCTGCGCGGGCATCGCATTCGGCGAAAATGTCAAAGTAGTTTCGGAATATTCCCAAAAACTCATTCTTGATTTTGATGCGGCAATGATCCTTCAGTCAAGCGGCGTAGATGTAGGTATCGCGGCTGTTGTCGAGGCGTATTCGCCGAGCTATGAGCATTACATAAAAGAGAACGAAAACATTGCGGTTTATACATGTCTTGATTCTCCCGCGAATTTTGCCCATGAGGTGAAATTAAAGGAAGGCGCAAAGCTGCTCAGCGAATTTGTATGCGGCGGCGGTTACCGTATACCGGCAAGCTACACATACGGAAATTTCCTTGTATATTGCTTCTCGAATCCGCCTGAAAGTATTTGGCGTAATTACCTGCGCCCGAAGCATATAAATGAATTTGCCGCTCCTCCGGTAAGCGCATGCGGACATCCGGATTTATATCTTCAGTGCAGTGAAAATGAAGATACTTGTGTCATCGGCGTGTGGAATTGCCACGCGGACGGCATAAACGGGCTCAAAATATCGCTTGCGCACGGTTTTTCAGGCATAACATTTCTTAACGCTTCCGGTAAGCTTGACGGAAATGCCGCCGTTATAGATTATCTCCCGCCGTTTTCGTACGCGCTCGTGAAGCTTGAAAGATAAATTGACTTTTCCATACGTTTGACACAGCAATTGTAAAACAAAGTTTTACAATCGACTTTTTGGCAAAAAAGGAGAATACACATGAAAATCCTGCCGGGCTGTGCGTTTTCTCTTGCGGGGGAAACGAAAACCGTATTTTGGGGCGAAGTGCCGTCGCAAATCGGAACTATTCGCGTGACAGCGGAAAAAGAAGCATACGGGGACGGCACATATTTCGTTTTCTATTTTGAAAACACGGGGAGCGAAAACACCCCTATTTTGTCAAAAATAAGCAGCGTAACACTGTCGATTCCGTTCGAAACGCCTTTTGTTACCCCGTCAAAGGGGTTTCTTCCCCCAAAACCTGTCACGCTGTACGCTCGCGACGGAGCGAATGTACATGGGCATGAGTACGGCGAAAAATCATTTGATCTGCGACCGGGCAAAGAGGAAAGCTTTTCATCTGCGGACGGCACAAGCTGTCAGGGAAATCTGCCGTACTTTGAGCTGACATACGACGGCGAGGGCGTGATTTTTGCTTTAGGCTGGACGGGTCGCTGGCAGTGCCGCGTATCCTGCACGGAGGAAGGCGTTACGGTTACGGCAGGTCTTGCAGAAGCGGAGTTTTATATGAAACCCGGCGAAAAACTGCGTATGCTTTCTTGTCTTTTTGTACCTTACGAAGGCTCTCGAGTTGACGGTCACAACAGATTTCGTCGCGTCATGCGCGTGCGGTCGCCGCTCGGAAAACACCCTGAGCGCACGTTCGGACGTGTCAATATCAGCACATGGGGCGCGATGCCCACGGAACGTATGACCGAGAATATCCGGGCGCTGAAAGCGGCGGGCGTACCTGCCGAATGTTTCTTTATCGACGCAGGGTGGCACGGTGAATCGCCTCAGTGCCCGAAGCACGAACACGAGGGCGGATGGTGGCAGCAGAGCGGCTCATGGAATCCGAATCCGTATTTCCATAAGGACGGGCTAAAGGATGTGTCACGTGAGGCTCACAAAGCAGGCATGGAATTGCTGTTGTGGTTTGAGCCCGAGCGAGTCAACAGCGCGTCACGCATATACCGTGAGCATCCTGAGTGGCTGTTTGGCGGCGAACCAAACAAATTAGGCGATTATGTGCTTGATTTGGGCAATCCCGAAGCGCTTGACGGCATCATTACGATCATTTCCGATGTGGTCGAAACGCTGTCACTTGATTGGTATCGACAGGATTTCAACATTGATACATTGTCACAATGGCGTGCCAAGGATAGTGAAGGACGAAAAGGCATCGCCGAGATACGCTATATCCTCGGTCTGTACAAACTGTACGATACACTGACACAACGGTTTCCGCATCTTGCGATCGACAACTGCGCAGCTGGTGGCAGACGCAACGATATCGAGATGATGGCACGCTCAGTACCGCTGTGGCGTTGCGATTATCAGGGGAATTTCGATGCCGAGCCGGAGGCAGCACAGGATCAGAATATCGCGATATCAGCACTGTTGCCATTTTCCGGTACCGGCATCAACGGCGGAATGGATGATGATTACGCCGTGCGCAGTGCTTATACCGGGTCATTCATGCCGCATTCGTGGTTTTATACGGTCGACCAACCCGTCGTGCCGGGCGCGGCGCTTGACCGCGCCATTTCACTTATAAATGAGTTTATCGGTATCCGTGATTATTTTACCCGTGACTTTTATCCGCTGACAGAAGAAACACGAAGTCAGCGTGCGTGGTGCGTGTGGCAGTATCACGACCCGGATAAGGACGAGGGTTGTGTGATCGCTTTTCGTCGGCCCGATTCACCGATGACATCGGGACGCTTTTGCCTTTGCGGCCTCGGTGAAGGCGTTTACAGTGTGCGCATCAGTGAGGATAAATCCGAACGAAACATTTCCGGATGTGAGCTGACACAGCAGGGTATTGAAATTTCACTGCCGCATCCGCGCTCAAGCTGTGTGATACGGTACAGCATAAAGGAAACGAATCCCGATGCCGAAAACGGCTGTTTTTTGCAATTTTAAGATTCGTCGTCCTTGTAATATGTCATATATTACCGCGTCCTCCTCATCAAATATAACACAGTGCCTTATGCAAATTATAGCGCAGGCACTGTGTTTTCTTTACGCACTTACTCTGTGTAATGCCCATTACTACGGACAAAGCGGCGCGAAGCGCAATAAAAGTTTTGCCGCGCTTTTTCAAAAGCGCGCAGGGGCTCGGGGGCGAAGCCACCGCAAAAGGGATCAATTGGGCGAGCCTTTGAAAAAATGCTCGACTATTTTCCGAAAACAAAGCGCTGTTCACGGAATTCGCCCGGCGTTATGCCGTTTTCTTTTTTGAAGCAATACTGAAAATACGACTGCGACTGAAATCCGCATTTTTCGGCGATCTCAAACAGTGAAAAGTCATCGCACAAAAGCATGCGCTTTGCCGCAGCCATGCGCACCGAAAGTAATTCTTCACGCGGGGTTTTACCGAAAACCGCGCGGAACTGCCGATGAAAATACGACGGACTGAGATTTACGGCATTTGCGATATCGACAAGCGAAATATCGTGCATGTAGTTTTCGTGCATGAAGTCAACAGCTTTGTTGAATATTCCGCTTTGAAGTGTGTGCGGCTGTCCGCAAAGATATATCAGCCTGAAAAGCTCAAACATTTCGCTTTCAAGGCGAAGCCTGTCAGCCGCACCGTGCGAGTGATAAAGCTCGATAAGCGTGATAAATTTGCGCTTCACCGGCTCCGCTTCGGCGGATATCACACAACGCGGCACACCGCTGAGTATTTTTTCTATATCCTTATCTGCCTTAAAATGCACGTAAAAGCACGAAAATTCGCCTTCACTGTATCTTATCGTGCCGGGCGGCGCGCATATTATCATGCCCGGCGTATGTACATATGCAGTACCGTCGATTATCGCACGTCCGTTGCCGCTTAAAAGGCATTCTATTTCAAATTCGTTGCAAGCTCTCTCCGGCGTTCGAAACGCGTGTGCAAATTTCTGTGTGCTTTCAAAAACATTCAGCTCTGTGATCTCAAGCATAATAAGCATCTCCAAAAGCAAGATTTCTAAATAAATAGGCAAGATTTTTTCTTTTATTATAGCACTGTTTCTGTTAAAATACAATAAGAAATCAAAATAAGGGGGTGTTATTATGATATACGGTGTAGACGGGCACGAGCCTTCGATCCTGCCCGAAAACAAAAAATTCAGACTTGCATGGCACGACGAGTTCGACGGCACGGAGCTTGACAGAACAAAATGGGATTTCCGCACATCAATGATGGGCAAAAAATGGTATTGGACAGATAAGGCTGTGCATCTTGACGGTGCGGGCAATTGCGTGTTTACGCTTGTTGAAGAAAACGGTCAGCCCGTGTCATCTCAGCTTCAAACGGGATATAATTTCATGGACGAGCCTGTTATCCGCACAAAATTCGGCAACGACGACCTGCAATGGAATATCGGCAAGCTGAAGGAGAATAAATTCACGCATAAATACGGTTATTACGAATGCCGTTGCAGACTTCAGCAAAAAGAAGGCTGGTGGAGCGCGTTCTGGATGCAGTCACCCAACATCGGCTCAACGCTCGATCCTGCGGATTCGGGCGCGGAAATAGATATCATGGAAAGCTTTCATCCGGGCGAAATAGTCCCGAACAACATATTTGCATGCGGCTACGGTCAGAATATGAAATGCCTGCAGACGGGCGGAACGCGCAAGCTTGACAAAACGGAATTTCACCGTTTCGGCGTGCTGTGGGACGAAAGCGGGTATACGTTCTATATCGACGGCGAAGAGCAGGGCAAGATAAACGACCTTGTCTCCGGCAGACCGCTGTTCATTCTCATATCGACCGAGGTCTATGGCTACCGCACCGATGCGCATACGCCTGTGCAGGAAGCATATGACAGCGTCGGCGATACATTCGTTGTGGATTATGTCCGCGTTTTCGATGCGGAATAAGGAGGTTTTCTAAGTGAAGATAACTTGGCTCGGACAGGCGGGACTTCTGTTTGAAACAAAAAACACAAAAATAATGGTCGATCCGTATCTTTCAAACAGCTGTGCAAGGCTTAATGCGGCATCGTACCGCCGTGTACCGATAGATGAGAAAATATTCGATATCAAGTCTGATATTATAATATGCACACATGACCATCAAGACCATTACGACGAGGATACGCTCGATTACTTCTTAAAAGGCGACAATGCCGTAACGTGTATCGTGCCGCCGTCGTGCTTTCAAAAAATACGCCATTACGGTAAAAAACACAATTATGTATGGTTTCCGCGCCATACTGTGTGGACGCAGGGCGATATACGCATAACGTCGGTCAAGGCGGTTCATTCCGATCCCGAGGCGATAGGCGTCATCATTGAAGCCGAAAACAAAAAATATTACATAACAGGTGATACGCTTTTCAACACCGATATTTTTGAAGATATACCGGCTGATATTTTCTGCCTGTTCATGCCGGTCAACGGCGTCGGTAACAATATGAATTTTGCCGATGCACGAGCATTCGCCGACAGAGTGAACGCGAAAAAGACCGTGCCGCTTCATCTTGGCATGCTCGATGACCGCTCGGTAAGCGAATTTGAATACGAAACCGCGGTGATACCGCAAATTTATAAGGAGATATCATTATGAAGGTAACTGACGTAAAGGTCTTTAACGTCGATTGCTTCCGCACAAATTGGGTATTCGTCAAGGTCTATACCGATGCGGGCATCGACGGTGTCGGTGAGGCGACGCTTGAATACAAGGAAAAGGCGCTCGAAGGCGCGGTAGAGCATATAAAAGAATATCTTGTCGGTAAAAATCCGCTTGATATCGAAATGCATTGGCATTCGATCTACCGCGACGCATATTGGCGCGGCGGCGCGGTGCTGATGTCGGCACTTTCGGCAGTGGAAATGGCATTATGGGATATTTTAGGCAAGCATCTTAATGTTCCCGTATATCAGCTTTTGGGCGGCAAGGTGAACGGCAGCGTAAGAATATATGTAAACGGCTGGTTTGCCGGAGCAAAGGAGCCGGAGGAGTTTGCGCAAAAGGCGGCTGTTGCCGTAAAGCGCGGCGTTACGGCGATGAAGTGGGATCCGTTCGGCAAGAGCTATTTGCAGATATCGAATGCCGATCTTGACAAGGCGTTGCGCTGTGTCGCCGCCGTGCGAGAAGCTGTCGGCAACAGTATTGACTTGCTCATTGAGGGGCACGGACGCTTTGATATCCCCACCGGCATAAAGATAGCGCGTGAGCTTGAGCAATTCAAGCCGATGTTCTTTGAAGAACCCGTTCCGCCGGACAACCTTGACGCGCTCAAGGCGGTACGCGATAAATCACCCGTTGCCATCTCTGCGGGCGAACGGCTTTACACACGTTGGGATTACCGTAAATTTTTCGATCTTATGCCTGCCGATTACATCCAGCCCGACATCTCACATGCAGGCGGTATAATGGAGCTGAAAAAGATCGCCGCCGAGGCGGAATGCAGATATGTTCCGTTCGCGCCGCACAATCCGTCCGGACCTGTGGCGAACGCGGCAACACTTCAGCTTGCGGCGAGCTGTCCGAATTTCTGCATACTTGAAATAATGTACAGCGACGTAGAGTGGCGCAAGGATGTTACGGACGAATCGCTTGAATACGCCGACGGCTGTATAAAGATACCCTCAAAGCCGGGCTTGGGCATCGAGGTAAACGAGGAAGAATGTTTGAAGCATCCGTACAAGCCGCACACGCTTCGCCATTATACGGGCGCACTTACCGATATCCGTCCCGCAAAAACGGAATTTTACTTTTAAGGGGAGCGACTATGTATAAAAAAACTATTGACTGTCCCGGACGCGACCGTGAATTTACCGATCCCGTATATTCGGGCATAGGCGACCGCGACGCGATATGGGCGCAGGTGCAAAAAGTTGAACACAAATACGATCCGCCGAAGAACGAATACAGCCTGTTTGTAGGCGAAATGCACGGACATACGAATCTGTCCGACGGCGGTGTTGACATAGACACTTATTTTCTGAATCTGCGTGATAAGGCAAAGGTCGATTTCGCGGCAATAAGCGACCACGACCACGGCGGTGTGGGACGTTGCGAGCTGTGGGACGGCGGCAAATGGGAAAAGATACAGAGAAAAGTGCGCGAATACTATCAGCCGCAAAAATTCACGACATTGCTTGCCTACGAGCGCGATTCATATCCGTTTTACAATAATATGGTCATCTACTACCGTTCCGACACGGGCGAAATGGTACGCGGTGAGCATGACGGCGAAATAACTTATTCGGAGCTGAAAGCATTGCTTGCGCGTGACGATGTGATCGTTATTCCGCACGACACATATTCGCTTTCGTCGGGCGGAGATTTCAAAACCATGCCGCAGGAGCTGTTCACGCCGCTTATCGAGCTTTACTCTCGCGGTGACGCATGTGAGTTTTTCGGCAATCCCGCATTCTGCGCCGAATCGGCGATAGAGGGCGGCTTCTGGCGAGATGCGCTTGAACGCGGCGCGTACATGGGCTGTATCGCAGGCTCGGACGATCACACGGGGCGCAACGGGCAGAATACCGACGAGCCGTATCCGCGCAAGTTCCCGGGGCTTACGGGAGTGTGGGCAACGGAGAACACACGCGAGGCTATATTTGACGCGATAAAAGCACGCCGTTGCTTTGCGTTCATGGGCGGCAGGATGTCGCTTGATTTCCGCATAAACGGTCATTACATGGGCGAAGAATTTTCGCTTAAAAAGGATGAACCCGCATATGTTTGGTTCAACGCTTCCGCGGATGAAAAGATCGTAAAGGCATCCGTCATCAAGAACGGACGCGATATCGCGGTGTTTTATAAAAACTTTGACCGTCTGTTCATCGACAATGCACCCGAACGCGATGTTGATTATTATTATCTGCGCGTTGAGCTTGAAGACGGCAGATTCGGCTGGAGCAGCCCCGTATGGCTAAAAAGAGCATGAGCAGTCACGTTGCAGGTAATCAGTAACACATAATGAAAGGAAACAAATATGAATAAAGCAGTATTTATCACGGGCGGAACGAAGGGCACGGGCTACGCTACCGCCGTAAAATTCGCACAGTCGGGCTACGACGTATTCATCACAAGCCGCGACGGTGAGCGTGCCGCGGCGGCGGCGGAGAAAATCAGCGCGGACTACGGCGTATTTGCCAAGGGTTATGAGCTTGATATCCGTTCAGAGCAGGCAGTCAAGGACATTTTTGCCGATATTGATTCTTTGAACAGAATAGTCAAAACGGTAATTCTCAACTCAGCCGACATGGGCTTCGGCGACGATCCCGTCAAGGGACAGCCGATATTTGAGGTAGCTATCGAAGATTTTCAGCGTGTTTTTGAAACGAACCTTGTATGGAATTTTATGATAATCCGTCAGGCCGCATTGCGCATGAAGGATAACGGCGGTGGCGCGATAGTCTTTTTCTCATCGAATACCGCATACCGTGCGATACCGAACCGCTGTGCGTATTCGGCATCAAAGGGCGGCATCAACGCCATGTCGCGTGCGCTTGCGGTAGACCTCGGCCCGTACGGCATCCGTTCGAATGTCGTGCTTCCCGGCACTATCAAAACGGAACGTTGGGTAAAAATGGGCAAAAAGCAGATAGTCAACGGCAAACTCACGCCTATCGGTGATATTTCGGATTTTGAAGATATCGCAAATGCCGCATGGTACTTGGGCACGGATCTTTCCAAAAATGTGACGGGTACGGAAATAACAGTTGACGGCGGAATGAGTATCCAGCTTTACCCGCAGGAGCTTAACAGACTTAAGAGAAAAGAACAGAATAATGAGCTGTAAAAAATTTGACGGTGAAAAGCTTTTATAAGCTTTTCACCGTCGTCTTATATAACGAAAGGTGTGCTATAGCCGTTTACACACCATTGATATTTTACAGTTCGGCAAAGCCTAGGCTGACTCTGAGTCCGTTTTCGACCTTATTCATGGCGTAGGAATTAAGTCCGCCAAGCTTTTCCTTCAGACGTTTTTTGTCTATCGTGCGGATTTGCTCGAGCAGTATCACGCTGTCCTTCGGCAGACCGTGCCTTTCACCCTCGAGTTCGATATGGGTCGGCAATTTCGTTTTGCCTGTTTTTGACGTTATCGCCGCCACGATTATCGTGGGACTGTATCTGTTGCCGATATCGTTCTGGAGAATAAGTACAGGACGTATTCCGCCCTGTTCACTGCCCACGACGGGCGAAAGGTCAGCGTAATATATTTCGCCCCTTTTAATCAATTCGGTTCACCTTCCCAAATGCTTAAGGCGCTTCTAAAAACGGGTGTCCTCCGGAAGAGGTTTGCAAAGTCGGAGATTTCTTTTTCCGCAGCTTTTGTATCCGCGCTTAAGAAGCATCCTTATTTTCATTTTATGATTTTTGATAAAAAATTGTTTCAGTGCCGTATCGACCGTTTTATCCGCGCTTGCAGTCTTTTTCAATAAAAGAAAGTTCTTTTTGCTTATCTTTACGGTTATTTCACGTTCCAATTTTTCACTCCTTTCATATTATTGTACTTTTATTTTTCCTTCATTCATTTAATTTGATGAACAGTATTTTTTACCTTGCCCCGTTTTGTTTTTTGTATATTTTGTGATAATTTGAAAACAATTCAAATAAATGCCTCAAATATGTTGACAAATATTTCGCTTGCGGATATAATATAAAATGTAATTAGCACTCGCACTTGATGAGTGCTAACAAGTGAAGCGGGAGGACGACGGTATGGACGAATTAAGTCCGAGGCAAAAGCAAATTTTGCAGGCGATAATCGAAGATTACATCAATAACGCCATGCCGGTAGGCTCAAGAACGCTTTCAAAGAGCTTTGCGCTTTCGAGTGCGACTATCAGAAACGAAATGAGCGACCTTGAGGAGTTGGGGTATTTGGAACAGCCGCACGCGTCGGCGGGACGGGTACCGAGTGATAAGGCGTATCGCTTTTATGTGGATAATATAGTTCGCCTCTCACAGCTTTCATTGCCGGAGGTTGAATATATAAAATCGTATTACGATGCGCGGATAGGTCAGACGAGAGAGATCCTTTCCGATGCGGCACGTATAATAAGCGAGCTTACGCAGTACGTTTCGGTAGTTACGCCGCCGAAGGTGCGCAACGTAAACGTTTCGAGCATACAGCTCATGCCCGTGAATCCGCTGACTGCGATGGTAATACTCCTGACTGACACGGGAATGGTGCAGAGCACGCCTATAACGCTTCCACGAAGCGCAACACCTGCGGAGCTTGAAAGTATGTCGAAGCTTCTCAACAGAATTTTCGCGGGCAAGAGCGTTACCGAGATACATCCGGGCGCACAGTTCACGGTAGAAAACGAGATAGCCGATCAGAAGCAGATATTCGATACGATATGCGCCGTGCTTGAAACGCGGCTCGGTAAGGAAGATACGCACATCGTGGTGGATGGTGCGAGCAAGCTGCTTTCACATCAGGAATTCAGTGATGTCAAAAAGGCACAGGGCTTTCTTGAACTGCTTGAGGAAAACGGCAGGCTCGGTGAGATCGTGGAAAACAACGAAAACGGTGTCAGTGTCCGCATCGGGCAGGAATCGGGGCTCGGAGACGTCAGCCTTGTAACGGCAACGTATTCGTCCGGCGGCAGGATGCTCGGCAAAGTCGGCGTTATAGGTCCGACGCGCATGCAGTACGATAAGGTCATATCGGTGCTTGAGCAGGTCGGCAACACACTGAGCGAAATTTTTACAGAATCAACGGCATTGGAGGAAAAGACGAGTGAAGACCAAAAATAATGAAAAGCTGAAAAAGAATGATACTCCCGATACGGATGACGAAAAGCAAACGGAAAATACTGAAGCGGAGAATGATAATGTAAGCGATACTGAGGAAGACGCTTCGGAAAATTACGTTCAGCCGGAGGAAGCCGAAAAGGAACCGAGCAAGGAAGAAGAGTATCTCGCACTTGCACAGCGCATACAGGCGGATTTCGACAATTACCGCAAACGCAACGCATCGGTTCGCGCTGACGCGCTTGCGGACGGCAAGGTTGAAGCAGTAAAGGCTTTTTTGCCGATAATGGATAATCTTGAACGTGCGCTTGAGACAGAGAAAAAGAACGGCGCTTCGGGTTCGCTGATGGACGGACTTGAGATGATCTTGAAGCAGATGTCGCAAATGCTTACCGGTCTCGGTGTCGAAGAGGTTGAAGCCGAGGGCAAGCCGTTTGATCCCGCGTGCCACAACGCGGTGATGCAGGTCCCCGCGGGCGACGGCGTTGAAAAAGGCGTGGTTGCGGCAGTTTTCGCCAAAGGTTATAAGATGGGCGATAAAATAATAAGATATTCAATGGTGCAGGTCACCGTTTGATAAAGGCAATTTCTGATGATCAGGCGGCAGCATCTGCGGTGGATTTTGCGTGATCTGCTTTTTGCAAAAAATTTATCCACAGTTGCACCACCTCATTTATCAGAGATCACCTAAAATGAATTTTTTATGGAGGATATATATTATGAGTAAGATTATTGGTATTGACTTAGGAACAACAAACTCCTGCGTAGCCGTTATGGAAGGCGGCGAGCCGGTAGTTATCCCGAACAGCGAGGGCGCAAGAACAACTCCTTCGGTAGTTGCGTATAATAAGGACGGCGAGCGTCTTGTAGGCGCTATCGCAAAGCGTCAGGCGGTCGCAAACCCCGATAACACCGTTATGTCGATAAAGCGCGACATGGGTACTGCCAACAGAAGAACGATCGACGGCAAGAGCTATTCACCGCAGGAGATATCCGCGATGATACTTTCAAAGCTCAAGGCTGATGCCGAAAGCTATCTCGGCGAGCCGGTAACGCAGGCGGTAATAACCGTACCCGCGTATTTCAACGATTCACAGCGTCAGGCGACCAAGGACGCGGGCAAGATAGCCGGTCTTGAGGTACTGAGAATAATAAACGAGCCTACTGCGGCATCGCTTTCCTACGGTCTTGATAAGGAAGAGAATCAGAAGATACTTATTTATGACCTCGGCGGCGGAACATTCGATGTTTCTATCCTTGAGATAGGTGACGGCGTGTTCGAGGTGCTTGCAACCAACGGCGATACGCATCTCGGCGGCGACGATTTCGACCAGCATATCATCGACTGGATGGTGAAGGAATTCAAGGCGGCGAACGGCGTAGACCTTTCGACCGATAAGCTTGCCATGCAGCGTCTTAAGGAAGCGGCTGAAAAGGCAAAGATAGACCTTTCCGGCACACTTTCCACAAACATCAACCTTCCGTATATTTCGATGGGCGCGGCAGGTCCTGTGCATCTTGACCTCACGCTTACCCGTGCCAAGTTCGACGACCTTACAAGCGACCTCGTAAAGAGAACGCTTGAGCCCGTAAACAAGGCTATGAGCGACGCGGGACTTTCGATGAACGACATCAACCGTGTAGTGCTTGTCGGCGGTTCAACAAGAATACCCGCTGTTCAGGATGCCGTAAAGAAGGTCACCGGCAAAGAGCCGTTCAAGGGCATCAACCCCGATGAATGCGTTGCTATAGGCGCGGCGATACAGGGCGGCGTACTCGGCGGCGAGGTAAAAGACGTACTGTTGCTTGATGTTACACCGCTTTCACTCGGCATCGAGACACTCGGCGGCGTATGCACAAAGCTCATCGAGCGCAATACCACCATTCCCGCAAAGAAGAGTCAGGTATTCTCTACTGCGGCTGACGGTCAGACCGCCGTTGATATCCATGTACTTCAGGGCGAACGTGAAATGGCTCAGTACAATAAGACGCTCGGACGCTTCCAGCTTACCGGCATCCCCGCCGCACCGAGAGGAGTTCCGCAGATCGAGGTTTCGTTCGATATCGACGCAAACGGTATCGTTCACGTTTCGGCAAAGGATCTCGGCACAGGCAATTCACAGGATATAACGATAACCGCTTCGACGAATCTGTCGGATGAGGAGATCGACAAGGCGGTAAAGGAAGCCGAGCAGTACGCGGCAGAGGATAAAAAGAATAAGGAAGCCGTTGAAGTACGCAATCAGGCTGACGGACTTGTTTACAACACCGAACGCACACTCAACGAGCTTGGCGATAAGATACCTGCCGACGACAAGGCACGCATACAGGCTGAAGCCGATGCCGTTAAGGAAGCCCTTAAGGGTACGGACAACGATGCTATCAAGGCGGCAAGCGATAAGCTTGCACAGGTAAGCCAGGAAATATTCGGCAAGATCTATTCGCAGGCGCAGGGTGCGCAAGGCGCGGCAGGCGCTGATATGGGCGCGGGCGCAGGCGCGGGCAACGCTAACCCCGGTGACGGCAATACCTATGATGCCGATTATGAAGTAGTAGACGACGATAAGTAATACACAATAAAAGACCTTTATCAGCCATTCCGCCCATCAAAAAGGCGGAATGGCTTGATGTCACAAAATCGGAGTTATTATGGCAGACAAACGTGATTATTATGAGGTCCTCGGCGTACAGAAAGGTGCGTCCGATGACGAGATAAAAAAAGCATTCAGACAGCTTGCGAAAAAATATCATCCCGATATGCATCCCGATGACAAGGAGTGCGAAGCCAAATTCAAGGAAGTAAATGAGGCTTATGCCGTACTTTCCGACCCCGAAAAGCGCGCACGCTACGATCAGTTCGGCTTTGATGAGGGCATGGGCGGGGGTACATACTCCGGCTTCGGCGGCGCTGATTTCTCGGGCTTCGGAGATATTTTCGATACGTTCTTCGGCGGAGGCAGGCAGACAAGAAGCGATCCCAATGCACCGCGCAGGGGTAACGATCTTCGTGTGGATATCCGCATAACCTTCGAAGAAGCCGCGTTCGGATGCGAAAAAGAAATTGATGTGCTTCGTGAGGAAGAATGTGACGAGTGCCACGGCAGCGGCGCAAAGCCCGGTACTCAGCCCGAAAAATGTCCGATATGCCACGGCACGGGACAGGTGCGCACTCAGCAAAGCACGCTGTTCGGTACGTTCCAGTCAACGCGCCCGTGCGACAGATGCCGCGGCACAGGCAAAATCGTCAAGGAGCCTTGCTCGCGCTGTAACGGCAAGGGGCGTATCCGTCGCAAGAAAAAGCTCAATGTTAAGATCCCGGCGGGTATTGATTCGGGGCAGATGGTCAGCCTGCACGGCGAGGGCGAGCATGGCAGAAACGGCGGTATGGCAGGCGATCTTTATGTCCGCGTGACCGTTTCGGAGCATGAACGGTTCGTGCGCCGCGGAAGCGATATCTTCCTTGATATGAATATTGATTTCGCCAAAGCAGTGCTCGGCGGAGAGGCACAAGTGCCGACACTTGACGGCACTGCCGCACTGAAGATACCCGAGGGTACTCAACCGGGTACGCGCTTCAGGATGAAGGGACAGGGAATAGTTCACATCAATACGCAGACTAAGGGCGATTTGTATGTAACGGTCAATATAACCGTTCCGAAGCATCTGACAAATAAGCAGAAGGATCTGCTCAAGGCGTTCAGCGATGAAATGGGTGACGACAAGGGCGATGACAAGAAAAAGAAAAAAGGATTCTTTTGAGGCAATACCGCACAAATAAGGCATCGTGCGGCGTAACACAGAATTGTGTATGGTATCGCCTTGATCCTTACGGCTGTAAAAAGCCTGAAAATATCGGAAAGTTACAAATGATATGATCCCCATAGAGCAGACACTTGAAATAACAAAAATTTCAAGGACTGCGCTGTGGGGATTATTTTATGCCGAGAACAAAAAGTAACATCTTTTATTCCTTTTCCCACCCGGGGAAAGGTGTATCGAAGACGGCATGATCGATCCGGGAGAGATCGGTGAGAACGTAGCCGGAACGCTTGTGGAATTTAGAGCTGTCGCAGAGGAACACTGTGCGCTCTGCCCCGCGGATCATCAGGGAACGGAGATAGTTTTCCTCCTCTGTGGAATCGCTGATCACGCCGTCATCATCTAAAGACTGCGACGAAAAAAAGAGGATATCCGGGCGCAGATCGCTTACGATACGATATGCCATCGTGCCGGACAGGACGGCAGAACCGTTCACGGAATGACCGCCAATCAGATCCGTATGGATGCCAAGCTCGATGGCATTCAATGCTGTGATGATATTGTTGGTAAACAGCTTTATCTGCCCTGTTTTGGCAATATAAGGCACGAGAAAGCCGGCTGTGCTGGAGCCATCAAGCAGAACCGTCTGCCCAACGGTGAGATATCGGGAAGCAAGCTTTGCGATGCGCCGCTTCAGGGGAACATTTTGAGACATTCTGTCCTGCAGGCTGGCAACGCCGACGGCAGACTCCGGGAGTGTCACACCACCATGGGAGCGTTGCACAAGTCCTTGGTTTTGCAGGGCGGTCAGGTCTCTCCGAATGCTGGAGGGCGAAGTGTAGGTCAGCCCGGCAAGCTCCGTGACGCTTGCATAATACCGCTCATTCAATATCTCCAAGATTTGGGATTGCCGATCACTTATGCTCATTTTACACACCTTCTTTGCTCATTTTCCTATTATATCGCCAAGTATTGCGCATTATCATGCATCCTGCTATAATTATACTCAAACTGACGAAAAAATCAAGCAGGAGGATCAAAAATGTTTGAAGCACTGAAAGAACGTGTCTGCGCAGAAAACAAGCGGCTCAGCGACAGCGGACTCATTACGCTCACATGGGGCAACGTTTCCGAGATCGACCGGGTTGCCGGTGTCATTGCCATCAAGCCTTCCGGGGTTCCGTACGGGAGCATGGTCCCGGAGGATATTGTGATCGTTGACCCGACGGGGAAAGTGGTGGAGGGAAACTGCAATCCTTCGTCCGATCTGGCGACGCATCTTGAAATATATAAACAGTTTCCGCAGGTGGGCGGTGTGACACATACCCATTCCAGTTGGGCGACGGTCTTTTCTCAGGCAGGCATTCCTATTTCCGCACTTGGCACAACTCACGCAGATGCTTTCCACGGCGCAGTCCCCTGCACTCGGAAGATGACTCCGGAGGAAATCGCCGGGGATTATGAAAAGGCGACGGGCACAGTGATCTGCGAGGCTTTTCGGGAGATCGATCCGTTGGATATCCCCGCCGTGCTGGTGCAGTCTCACGGACCGTTCACCTTCGGCAAAGATGCGGCAAAATCCGTAGAGTACGCTATCATTCTTGAGGAAGTCGCCATGATGGCATGGCACACCATGTCTATGAATCCTGACGTGTCTTTCCAACAGGAATTGCTTGACAAGCACTATTACAGAAAGCACGGAAAGAATGCCTACTATGGGCAGGGTGGCGAAAATGATCATTGACAGCAAGCAGTATAACGGTATGTGTACCTGCGGCAAAGAGCATAAAATGACCACGCTTCTGTCGGTGATCGAGCCGGGATGCATGAAGAAAATCGGCGACTACCTAAAGGAAATGAGGCTTGATGACTGCACGGCGGCGATTTACGATGAGAACACATATCGCGCTACAGCCGACCGTCATCCCGCAACGGATCACGAAGTAATACTGGATCCGAAAGATCTCCATGCTGATGAACACGGTGTGGATATGCTGATGGGAAAACTTCCCAAAGGGGCAAAGATCCTCATTGCCGTCGGTTCCGGCACGATCCACGATCTGACACGCTACTGTGCCTATAAAAACGGTTTGGAATTTATATCCTGCCCCACTGCCGCAAGTGTGGACGGCTTCTGTTCTTCCGTCGCCGCCATGACATGGCACGGCTGTAAAAAAACATTGACGGCAAAGTCGCCGCTGTTCGTTTTGGCGGACATTGATATTATCAAAAATGCTCCCATCCGTCTGGCAAAGTCCGGGTTCGGAGACATGATCGGCAAGTTCATCGCCCTGACGGATTGGAAAATTTCTCACATCCTCACCGGGGAATTCTACTGCGACCGCATTGCGGGGCTGACGCTGGAAGCTACCCGGAAGGTACTCGACTCCGCCGACGGCATCATGCAAGGAGATGAGAGTGCTTACGAAGCACTGACGGCAGGGCTGATTCTCTCCGGCCTTGCCATGCAGATGATGGGAAATTCCCGTCCTGCCTCCGGTGCAGAGCATCATATCTCTCATATCATCGAAATGCAGCCGGAATTTATCCGCAGGGGATCCCACGCGCTTCACGGCGAAAAGGTGGGTGTCGGTACGCTGATCGCCGCCGATGTGTATCGGAAGCTGGCAGAGCTGCCTTCACCCGAGTTTGTCGATTACACGGAGTTCGGGGATTTGCGGGAGGTATTCGGAAGCAGTCTGTCGGACGAGATCGCAGCCGAAAACAGTAATGATTGCGCCGCAGGCATAAAAGGCAGTACGATCGCGGCGAACTGGGAAACGATCCGGGCAGAGCTTAAGAAGATTCCCGATCCCGCAACTTTAACGGCACTGTACGAGCGCCACGGCATCAAGCACACACTTTCGGACATTGAAGCAGATGAAGGTATTTTGGATGAGCTGATTGCCTATTCCCCGGCCGTTCGGAACCGTGTTACCATGATGCGTATCAAAAAGTGCATACATTAAAATGCATTGTGAGATAGGCTTGAAATTTTGACCGTGAAGAAAATAAGAGACTTGAGCAAGAAGTCCGCAAACCCCGCATAAACACTACGTTTTCAGGTTGCACAAGGGATGAAAGCTGAAAAGTGAATAAATACACAAAAACCACCCGCTAGGCGGGTGGTTTATTTTTGCTTTTTATTTGATAGGTTGTTCGTCATAAATTATTTGACATGGATCGCCGCGTCTGCTTTATAGCTTCGCAATAATACAAGGAAGTTTTTATGACGCAATCATTCCGTTTCCTGCTCGTGCTGCATCTCAAATTCAAACAGACGTGCCATGCAGTCGGCATCGCTCATTTTTACGGTAAGTCTGCCGATCGACGGAGCGTATGCGAATATGCATTTGCCGTCGTTTGCGGGGTAGAGCATTTTCACACTTGCATTTTTGCCGAGGTGTTTTTTAAGCTCAACGGTAAAGTACTCTTCACCCGAGTTTATTTTCCATACAGCCAAAATAAGCTTCTTGCCGTCGAAAAGCCCTGCCGAATACCAACCTTTCTTGCCTGCATATGAGAAGCCCGACGGAAATACTCCGTGCGCCGAAGCTATAAAATCGCGCTTTTCCTTGTACAGTGCTACCGCTTCGCGTATGAGTGCCATGTTCGCGTCATCCGCGAAATCGAGCCTGCCGGAGATGAACATACAGCCCAAAAATCCCGTTACCATGTTGAATGCGGTTATTTCGCCGTCGGCGTAACGTTCGGTAAGGTAGTCCGGCGTGAGCTTGCCGGCTAAAAGATCATTGTTTTCCGAGGAAGTCGTCGCATACGGGTATACCCAATTTCCGGCCTTTTCGGGCGGCATCAAAGCAAGTGAACCTGCGGCGATGGCAGGGTAATTATAGTATCTTTCCTGATCGCTCGTGCTTTGAACGTGGAAGTGTGAGAGCGTGCCGTTGTCACTGCGCATCGCGCCGCTTCCGCAGTTTTCTATGATGATATCGGGGTAGCGACGGTATATTTCATCAATGAACGATTCGAATGCGCGCATGCGCTTTTTTGCTTCCTCATTGAAGTTGTCACCGCGCTCGCCGAAGCCGATGCCCGTTGAATAGTTATGGTCATTTTTGATATAACGCATGCCGAGCTTGTATGCGCGGTCAATGGCGTCAAAGAGATGCTTGCGTACACCTTCGTTACAAAGGTCGAATATGCCGCGCTCGGGGGAGATGATCTCGCCATTGCGCTTTATCATTCCGTTTTCGATATGACCGCCGCATGTTATGATGTTGACGGCTTCAAACTCGAACCACAGCCCGGGGATCATCCCTTTTGAGGTTATATATCGAAGTATTCCCGAAAGTCCTTCTACACCGAAACGGTCCTTATCGGGAATGTAATCACCTAACAGCCCGTACATTGCGGGATTTGCTTCCGGACGATACCAACCGGCGTCGATGCAAAATACCTCGCATCCCGCTTCGCTTGCCGCGTCTATGAGCGGAATGAGATTTCTGTCGGTCGGCTCGCCCCAAACGCCGCCCATGAATACGTTGTAGCATACGGGGATGCCGTTTTTCCATTTGCGAAGCGAAAGCTCACGTTTAAGCGATGTCAGCTCGCGCACGGCGTCCTCAAATGTGCCGTCAACATAACCGTAAAGTGCGCTCGTTGTGGAATATTCGCCGCCTGCTTCAACGGTCTCATACCAGCCGTCATGGTTGAGGTCGGCACTGCCGCAGCTTAATTGCAAGCCGTCGCCTGCCCATCTGCCCAAGACGATCTCCCACGAACAACCGCCCTCATGCTCCATAAAATATGTGCGTCCCGATTCAAGGTCTTCTATGATTATAAGCGGATAGTATCTGCTCGATGACCAGCTGCCCTCACTGCGCCATGCGGCTTGCATGGGCGTGCCGGAGTTTTCGGCACGGACAGTCCCCAAGCCAAGCTCGGGAAGGGTGTATTCACGCCACTGCGCCTCGCGTGACCACGATGAAAGGCATACATATACCTTGAATTTGCGCTCGTCCCACCACGGAAGCACGCCGTCACAGGGGATATGCACCGTTGCCGACGTGAAATTTATAAGCGAAAGCGGTTTGCCACCGGTGTTTCTGAATGTGTTGTACTGACGCACACAGTTGCCGGAAAAACGGTAGTGTGCCGTGACCTCAAAGCCTGCCGCAGACTTTACGGTGACATCCTTTTTATTGTCCTTTAACGTGCCGTAATCAAAGGTGCGTTCGCTGTCCCACCAAGTGTTGCTCATGGTGATGAAGCTGATACCTTCGTTGAAGCCGTGACGCGCGTCCGCAAAGTCGATGACGTAGTTCACATCGTCCTTGCCGCTTGAAAACCACATATTCTCTATGCAGGAAAAATCCATAATAACAGATCCTTTCAAATCAGATTTATACTATGATACTGCTTTTTTGAGAAAAACGCAATGCTTTTTTGCGTGACAAGGCATTGCATTTTGTGTGGTCGCGCGTCTTTCGTTGCAGATTTGCAATGACACGATAGGGTAGTCGGTAACAAAAAACACAGCTGCCACGAGACAGAGTCCCGCAAGACAAAGCCACCTGACGTTTGACAGAGAAAATCACAGACAGTAAATAATAATATATATAATACTGCAATAAGCATTTTTACACATTAGTGAAGTTGGGCACAAAGTTTTTATAAATTTATCGGCGGATAAAAAAATACCGCACCTTTTTACGGGTGCGGTACAAAAGTGATTTTTTGGAATTACAGCTCTGCGAAATACTTGATCGTGCGAACCATCTGGCTGGTGTAGGAGTTCTCGTTGTCGTACCAGGAAACTACCTGTACCTGATAGGTGTCATCGTCGATCTTTGCAACCATTGTCTGAGTAGCATCGAAGAGCGAACCGAAACGCATGCCGATAACATCGGAAGAAACGATAGCTTCCTCGTTATAGCCGAAGGATTCGGAAGCCTGAGCCTTCATAGCGGCGTTGATGCCATCAACAGTGATGTCCTTGCCCTTTACAACAGCAACAAGGATCGTTGTTGAACCGGTGCAGGTGGGAACACGCTGAGCGGAGCCGATAAGCTTGCCGTTAAGCTCGGGGATAACAAGACCGATAGCCTTTGCAGCGCCGGTGGAGTTCGGAACGATGTTCTGAGCGCCGGCACGGGCACGGCGAAGATCACCCTTGCGGTGAGGTCCGTCAAGGATCATCTGGTCACCGGTGTAAGCATGAACGGTAGTCATGATACCGCTCTGAATGGGCGCGTAATCGTTAAGAGCCTTAGCCATAGGAGCAAGGCAGTTTGTGGTGCAGGATGCCGCAGAGATTATCTGATCGTCAGCAGTAAGAGTTTCATTGTTTACGTTGTAAACGATGGTCTTGAGGTCTTTACCGGCGGGAGCCGAAATAACGACCTTCTTAGCGCCTGCATTGTTATGAGCCATTGACTTTTCCTTTGTGGTGTAGAAGCCGGTGCATTCAAGAACTACGTCAACACCGATCTCACCCCAGAGGCAATCGTTAGCGTCCTTGCAGGCATAGATCTTGATAGCCTTGCCGTCTACAATGATGGAATCCTCCGTAGCTTCTACAGTGTGCTTGTTCTCACCGATATAGCCGAGATATGAACCCTGAGCTGTATCGTACTTGAGAAGATGAGCAAGCATGTCGGGGCTTGTAAGGTCGTTGATGGCAACAACTTCATAGCCCTCTGCACCGAACATCTGACGGAACGCCAGACGACCGATACGTCCGAAACCGTTAATAGCAACTTTAACTGACATAATGAATTCCTCCGTTTATTGAATTTTTTTTACTTGTTTATTTTATACCATTATTTGTTTTTAGGCAAGCAAATATACGCTTAAAATGCTAAAAATTTCAAAAAATGATGTATTTTGATGTTTAGCAAAGCACATTTTGCGGTTAAGTGTGCAATAACCGTCATCTGAAAACATGCCGGCGACAAAAAATAGCGTCCTGCGAAATAGTCCGTCCAATCTGTTCGAATGCGATTTAACGGTGAATTGCACATCAAAGATCATCGGCGTCCTGCACGGGAGGCTGTCCCTTTTGCCCAATACCTGTGTAGCTGCCCTCGACATCGGACGGTATTTGTGCGTCATGCCATAATTTTTTTGCTTTTTTCTTCATTAAGACACATCCTTTCAAAATAAGTGCTTTATATTTTTTGCGTTTTGTGGTAAAATTATAAAAAATATTCATCGGGAGTTTTTTTATGGAACAGAAAAGATTGGGAACATTGCAGGCAAACGATATATTCGAGGGTTTTGTGCTTGTTCGCTCGTTTAACGTCAAGACGGGGCAGAACGGTAAGAATTACGCCGATCTCACGGTAGCCGATTCATCAAACGAGATGAACGCGAAAATATGGAATTACAACGAGGAACAGTTTGCGGGCTATAAGCCGAATATTCTTGTCAAGGTGCGTGGCACGATCAGCATGTGGATGAATACACTCCAGCTTAAAATCGAAAAAATAAGGCTTGCCAACGAGAATGATCCCGTGTCGATAAACGACTTCGTACCGTCAGCACCGAAGAGCGGTGAAGAAATGATGTCGGTGCTTGAGGACTACATAAAAAAAATAAAAAAAGACGATATCCGCGCGATAGTTACATATATCGTGGATTTACTGCGTGATAAAATAGCCTACTACCCGGCGGCGCAGTCGAATCACCATTCGGTGCGGTGCGGACTTTTGTATCATACCACGACGATGCTTGCGGCAGCTGAGGCGATGTGCAAAATATATGCCGACCTTGATTCCGATTGGCTTTTTGCGGGTGTCATCCTGCACGATATAGAAAAAACGGAAGAAATGGACGCCTCCGAGCTGGGACTTGTGAACAGCTATACCGCAAAGGGACTTTTGCTTGGCCACGTCATACAGGGACCGTTGATCATCGCTGAGGCGGGCAAGGCGGTAAATGCCGAGGAACAAACGATAGTGCTACTGCAGCACATGCTCATTTCACATCACTATGAGCCGGAGTTCGGCGCAGTGAAGCGCCCGATGTTCCCGGAGGCGGAAATGCTTCATTATCTTGATATGATAGATGCACGTATGTATGATTTCAGAAAGGCACTTGCCGATGTCGATGAGGGCGGATTTTCGGAAAAACAGTGGCTGCTCGACAACAGAAGACTTTATAAGAAAAAATGAAACCCGAGACCTGCCGCTTACGCGGCGGGTCTTGGGCTTTAAGGCGGATAAATAAGACTGTCAGATGAACTTCTTTATTTCGTCGAGATCTTTTTGCATTTTGTCGATTTTTTTGTGAATATCGTTGGGAGTGTGAAAGTTGTTGTCGCATCTGCCTACGAGATAATCAATGCTTACGTTGAAAAAGTCAGCCAACTGAATGAGTGAATAGCTGTCCGGATTGGTTTTCCCGGTCTCGTAATTAGACAATGTCTTTTGGTCAATGCCGGTTTTTGCGGCGACATCTATCTGACGAAGATCCATGTCTTGCCTTAAGTCACGTATACGATTCATAAAATCAACTCCGAGCAAAAAAGTTTGATAATAACTTAGTTCTATTATTATATACTAAATTTTTTGAGATAGACGCTACATACTAATCATTTAATATATACATATTACAAACACTAAAATTTTACTTTTTGCGATATAATTTTACAATATTCGGCATTGTTCGACAAGATATTTATGAACAAAGCATATGATAAGAGGAAAATATTTATGATTGAACTCAGAAATGTACATATACCGCCGGATGCGGATGAAGCTGAAATTAAAAGGATATGCGCGGAAAAGCTGAAGGTAAGATCTGATACGGTAAAAAGCATCAGGTACATAAAAAAGTCGGTCGACGCGCGGAAGAAAGACAATATTTTTTTCAATGCGACACTGCTTGCGGCACTTACTTCGGACGAAAAGCGGGCTGTGAGCAAATGTGCGGACGCGGAGGAGTACATTGAAGTGGTGAAGCATGAACCGCTCAAGCTTAAAAAAACACCTGCGGTCAGACCGATAGTGTGCGGGGCGGGGCCTGCGGGACTGTTCGCGGCACTGATGCTTGCGGAGGCGGGAGCAAAGCCGTTGCTTATCGAGCGCGGAGCGGATGCGGACACACGCAAAAAGGCGACGGAAAGCTTTTTTGCTTCGGGCGTACTTGACGAACGGACAAATGTACAGTTCGGAGAGGGCGGCGCGGGAACGTTTTCGGATGGCAAGCTTACTACGAACATACACGATCCGCGGTGCAGACGTGTGCTTGAGATATTTTACGAGTGCGGTGCACCGGAGGAGATATTATATCTTGCGAAGCCTCACTTAGGCACGGACAACTTATGCAATATCGTAAAGAACATCCGTGAACGCATAATTTCGGCGGGCGGTGAGGTGCGTTTTCTCACGCGGCTTACGGATATCGCCTGCGACGGGAGCGGCATACGCACAGTCACGGTCGAGCACGACGGAACAAGCGAAGTGATCCCGTGTGAAAAACTGATAATTGCCGCGGGGCACAGTGCACGGGACGTTTTTGAGATGCTAAAGTGTCACGGCGCGATAATGGAGCAGAAGCCGTTTTCGATAGGCGTTCGCGCAGAGCATTCTCAGGAAGCGATAAACCTTGCTCAGTACGGTAAATTCGCAAAGCTGTTGCCGCCGGCAGATTACAAGCTTGCATGCCATCTTAACAGCGGACGAAGCGTATACACCTTCTGTATGTGTCCGGGCGGTACTGTCGTGGCGGCGTCGAGCGAGGAAGGACATCTTGTTATAAACGGTATGAGCCGTTTTGCACGTGACGGAAAAAACGCGAATTCCGCGTTACTTGTGAATGTTGAACCGTCGGATTTCGGAAGTGATGATGTGCTTGCAGGAATAGATTTTCAGCAGAAATACGAGCGCCTTGCGTTTTATGCGGGCGGAGGAAACTACCGTGCGCCCGCTCAGAGACTCGGTGATTTCATGCGCGATATCCCATCGGTTTCGGGAGGAAAAATAGAGCCGACATATCCGCTCGGAGTTGCGTGGGGCGAGATAAAAGCATGCCTGCCTTTCTTTGCAGTGGATGCCCTGCGTGAAGCAGTGACGATCTTTGCCAAAAAAATTTCCGGCTTTGATGACCCGGATACGGTGCTTACCGGTGTTGAAACACGCTCATCATCGCCAGTGCGCATAAAGCGCGACGAATCGTTTCAAGCGAGCATCAGAGGTCTGTACCCGTGCGGCGAGGGCGCGGGCTACGCCGGCGGAATAATGTCCGCCGCTGTCGACGGCATCAGGATCGCGGAAGAAATAATCGAGGAGTACAGGTAGGTTACGTACATCTCTTGCGGCATCGGTGTTCGTATGCGTGCGCTATGCCGTCGGCAGTTTGGGAAAAGCGAGGATTTCGCTTTTCCTGCAAAAATCCTGCGATTTTATTTTCAACATCCATTAATTATCCAATAATAAAAAAACTCAGTGCCTACGTTGCATTTTAGTATAAGGCACTGTGTTTATTTTACTTTGCGCAAAGCGCAATAAATAAAAGTTTTGCTCCGCTTTTCCAAAAACGGGCAGGGGGGCTTAGCATCGCATATGGGTATGGAGGCTGAGCTACGCTAAGCGAAGTCGGCGCATTACGCCGTTACTATACTGCTTGCTTTTTGCAGACCGAGCTTTTCGACGGCGTCCTTGCGCATTTGGTATTTTAATATCTTACCGGCGGCATTCATCGGGAAACTGTTGACGAAATCAATATACTTGGGTACCTTGTGGCGCGCCATATTTGCCGCTATATATGCGCGCATTTCGTTCTCGGTCATCGTTTCGCCGTCTTTTAAGATGATGCACGCCATTATTTCTTCGCCGTACTGTTCATCGGGAACGCCTATTACCTGTACATCACTTACTTTCGGATGCGTGTAAATAAATTCTTCTATTTCCTTGGGATAAATATTTTCGCCGCCGCGGATGATCATATCCTTAAGTCTGCCGGTTATGCGGAAATTACCGTCCTTTGTGCGGCATGCAAGGTCTCCCGTGTGCAGCCAGCCGTGCGAATCAATTGCGGATGCGGTAGCCTTAGGCATTTTGTAATAGCCTTTCATGATATTATATCCGCGTGCGATAAACTCTCCGGTGACTTCGTCGGGACATTCCGCACCTGTTTCGGGGTCAATGATTTTACATTCTATTTCAGGCAAAGGGCGACCTACGGTACCGACGCGGACTTCTATTGGGTCGTCGGTCGAACTCATGGTACAACCGGGTGAAGCCTCCGTTTGCCCGTATACTATCGTTATTTCTCGCATGTTCATTTTTTCGACAACATCTTGCATTGCTGAAATCGGACAAGGACTTCCCGCCATAATTCCCGTGCGCATGTATGAAAAATCGGTTTTGGCGAAATCGGGATGCTCAAGCATCGCAATGAACATCGTCGGCACGCCGTGGAAAGCGGTTATGTGCTCGTTGTTGATGCACGCAAGCGCGGGCTTGGGCGAAAAATACGGAAGCGGCAAAAGCGTTCCGCCGTGCGTCATCGTTGCGGTCATGGCAAGCACCATGCCGAAGCAATGGAACATCGGGACCTGTATCATCATTCTGTCGGCGGTGGAAAGGTCCATCCTGTCGCCGATGCATTTGCCGTTGTTGACTATGTTGTGGTGCGTCAGCATAACGCCCTTGGGGAATCCCGTTGTACCTGATGTGTACTGCATGTTGCAGACGTCGTTTTTATCGACAGCCGCCGCCATGCGGTAAACGGTATCGAGCGATGTTTTATCTGCATATTCAAGCGCGTCGTTCCATTCAAGGCATCCCTTTTGTCTGAAGCCGACGGTGATAACGTTTCGCAAAAACGGCAGGCGTTTTGCATGCAGAGGCTTGCCGGGCTTTGACAAAGCAAGCTCCGGGCAAAGCTCGGCGATTATCTCACCGTATTTTGTTTCCTTTGCACCCTCTGTCATTATGAGCGTATGCGTGTCGGATTGCCTTAAAAGATATTCTGCTTCGTGGATCTTGTAAGCTGTGTTGACGGTCACAAGTACAGCACCGAGCTTGACGGTCGCCCAGAATGCGATATACCATTGCGGAACGTTCGATGCCCATACCGCGACGTGTGAACCGGCCTTTACGCCGAGGGAAACAAGCACACGTGCAAATGTATCGACATCGTCGCGGAATTCGCTGTAGGTACGTGTGTAATCGAGCGTCGTATATTTGAAGGCGTATTGGTCGGGAAATTCCTCTACCATGCGGTCAAGCACGTCGGAAAAGGTCGCGTCGATAAGCAGATCCTTTTTCCACACGAATTTTCCTGTATGTGTTTTATTGTGGTAAAGAGCTTTTTCGCGGTCAGCCCCGTTGCGGAACTGTTTCATATATCCCATGAACTGTGAGAAAATGATTTCCATGTCGTCAAGCTCCTCACACCATTCGGGATTCCATACGAGCGAAACAAATCCGTCGTAATTTACGGAACGCAACGCAAGTATCATATCCGGGATCGGAAGCTCGCCCTCGCCCAAAAGGCAGTATTCCACCCCTTTATCCGTCTTTACGGCATCATTCAAATGCACGTGGCGGATATATGCGCCGAGATTGGTAACGACTTCATCGGGCTGTTCGCCGCAGGTAAAGTACGCCGCCGATGCATTCCACAGCGCGGCTATATTGCCGTTGGCGAAGCCGTCAAGCAGATCGCACAATGCGGCAGTAGACGCAAACAGACCTGATGTCTCAACAAGAAGCGTAACACCCGCTTCCTCTGCATCGGCAAGCACGCTTCCGAGTGTTTCGGCAGTGCGGTCACCGCTTTCCGCCTTGAGACGGATATACGGTATTTTGAAGCTTTTTGCGATAGATATGCATGAATGTATTTCTTCGATGCATTTATCACCGCCCCGAGCGATATCACAGACAGCATCTATACAAGGCACGGTAAGCCCGTTTTCAAACAGCCGTCTTGATGTCGCCGCTACGGCGTAATCGTGAAAAGCACTGTCCGTATCGGTAAAAAGCCGATTATGGATATTGTGAAGCTCTATTCCCTGAAAGTGCAGGAAATGCGCTATATCGCAAAAGTCTTCAAAGCTGTTTTCGTGCCAGCCCTTTGTTGAAAATGATAATTTCATACCTGAGACTCCTCATAAACGATTTTATTGAGCGCGCTGATGTAGGCGCGGATGCTTGCACCTATTATATCAGTCGAAAGACCGTTGCCGGAATACAACTTGTCGCCGGAGCGCAACTTGACTACGGCAGAGCCGATAGCTTCGACGCCCTCGGTGACCGACTGTATTTGGAAATCGTCAAGCTCATAGTGTACGCCTGTTATTTGCTCTATTGCCTTGAATGCGGCATTGATAGGACCGTCGCCGAGGCTGACACCGTTTTTGCATTTGCCGTCCTTTAAGAGTGATATCTGCGCGTTTGCCTGCATTATGTTTCCGCTTGTTATCATATAGTTTTCGAGCGTATATGTCGCCGGCACCTGAAGCACCGTGCTTGAAACTATCGCAACAAGCTCCTTTGCACCGATCACCTTTTTGGCGGCTTCGCGCAAGAACTCATCGTACATTCTGTCGGCATCGTCATCGGAAAGATCATATCCGAGAGCCGTTACTGCGCTTATAACGGTATTTTTATCATCACTTGCACTGAGCTTGATAACGCACTCATCGCCCTGCGCATGTGACGCGGATGCAGGCTGAGATGATGCGGAGCAAAGCTCTTCAAGACGGCGCATGATGCTGTGGAGATTCGTATATTTGATGCCTGTCTCCAAGCCGTTGCTTACGCCGCAGTTTTTCACCATTTGAGCAAATTTTTCAAGGTCCACCGAGCCGTTACCTGTCTTGACGCACGAAATGCCTTTCTTTACGGCAAGCACAGCCTGTGCGGAAGCAAGTCCGTTTGCGTCACCGCAACGCACGCCGACGGGCAGAGAAGTAGATGATTTTACCGAAGCGGCAAACCCGGCAAAATCGTCGGGCAGCATTTCGGCGGAGCTGTCGCATACGGATATCATGTCAGCGCCTGCTTCTTCGGCGGCTTTTATCGCACTGAAAAGAAAATCCTTTTCGGCACGGGTAGCGTCAAGGAAACAGCACTCCGTGTTTATGCCCTTTCCGATTGATGTTTTTACCGCAGTACTTATCCATTCAAGCATTTTTGCGGGCTTTCTATGGCTTAAATACTCCATTCCGACAGTCGAAACGGGAAGCTCTATACGAATACGCGCTTTCGTGGCATTAGTCAGTGCGGCACAGGCGTTTTCGATGCTTTCGGCATTGCTTCCGGCGGCGACCGAGATCGCACTTTCCTTAACAAATGCCGAAACCGTGCGTATCAGCAGTGTATCGGTCTTTACATTTGATATTTCGGGGAATTCGATCACATCGACCTTAAGCTTTTCAAGCTGACGCGCTATTTCAAGCTTTTCCCTGAACGAGTAACCGCTGCCGCAAAGAGTAGTGTCGGCAATAATTATTTTAGACATAGAATAAATCATCCTTTCAAAAAAACAAAAACCCTGAAGCCGGGAAAATATCGGCTTCAGGGACGAAAAACGGTTTCGCGGTACCACCCTGATTACCGCCTTAAAAAGCGGTCACTTCTATAAGGCTCTGACAAGCCTTAAGCTATATAACGGAGCTACCCGTGACCGCTTACTGCTGTGTTCGGCGGTCATGCTCGGAAGTGAGACTTCGTTTATCCGTTCATACCGCCTCGCACCACACGGCGGCTCTCTGAAATGAATGGTGGATACCGAATAATTTCGTCATCGCATTTTTTATTACATGAGGAATTGTAGCATATTCTTGCGATAGTGTCAAACGAAAAATATGCTTTGCGGCAAAAATTTTATTATAACAGGTATGTCCAGCCGAATTTATCCTCAATTCTGCCCCACTGGATACCGGTAAGCGTGTCATAAAGATGTTGGGTTATCGGTCCGATCTGATTGTCGTTGATCGAGTATTTTACATCCTTGTAGCAAAGCTCACCGATGGGCGAAATTACTGCCGCGGTGCCGCAGCCCCAAGCTTCTTCAAGCGTGCCGTTCTGCATAGCCTCGGCAAGCTCGTCAATGCTGAGCAATCTCTCCGTCACATTATAACCCTCGCTCTTAAGCAGTTCGATGCATGATTTTCTCGTTATGCCGGGAAGAATGGAGCCTGTGAGCATGGGAGTGATTATCTCGCCGTTTATCTTGAACATAACGTTCATTGCGCCGACCTCTTCGATGTACTTTCTTGAAACACCGTCAAGCCAAAGCACCTGCGAATAGCCCTTTTGCTCGGCACGCTCGCCGGCACGTGTTGATGCGGCATAGTTGCCGCCGCATTTTGCAAAGCCCGTACCGCCGCGAACGGCTCTTACGTCGGTATCTTCGATCATGATACGAACAGGGCGGAAGCCTTGCTTGTAATAGCTGCCCGTAGGCGATGCGATGATAACGAAGGTAGCGTTTTTGCAGGCATGAACACCGAGGTGTTCATCGTTTCCGTAGAGGAACGGACGGATATACAGCGTAGTGCCCGGTGCGGAGGGAGTCCAATCCTGCTCGTGACGCAAGTAAGTGGTGAGCGCATCGAATGCGTCATTTTCAGGTATTTGCGGCAAGCACAGACGCTCAGCGGAATCGTTCATACGGCGGATGTTCTCCATCGGTCTGAAAAGCTGTACCTTACCGTCTGCGCGGCGATACGCTTTAAGTCCCTCAAATATTTCTGCGCCGTAGTGGAGTACGGTCGAAGCAGGGTGGATGGAGATATTCTGGAAAGGAACTATACGCGGGTCATACCATCCCATATCAATATTCCAATCCATCATAAACATGTGGTCGGTGAATATTCTTCCGAAGCCGTATTCACTGCCCGGGGCCGGTGTCGGTGTTTGAGTATTTCTGATTTTTATGTCCATAACAAACTCTCCTTATCCTTCATATGTCGCGCCTATTTGCATTGCCTTTAAGTTGACATCAAACAAATCGGCGTGTTTTGCGGAAACTACTTTGCCCAAGGCTGCTTTGACATTTTCTTCGTCAAACTCGCCCAAGACCTTTAATATTTTTCCTACTAAAATCATATTTGCCAACGTAGGCATACCGTTGTCGTTCGCAAGCTTGGTCGCGGGAATGTAATACGCCGTAACATCGTTACGTGAAACCTTGCGCTCAACAAGAGTGGAATCCACAAAAATCATACCGCCCTCCTGCACGCTCTTTTCATAACGGTCGAGCGACGGCAGGTTCATGGCTATCAATACGTCCGGGAATGCAACCAGCGGTGAGCCTACGGGCTTATCACGGACTACGACACTGCAGCTTGCAGTACCGCCGCGCATTTCAGGTCCGTAAGAAGGCAGCCACGAAACGTTTTTGCCCTCGATCATTCCCTTATAGGTGATGAATTTGCCGGAGAACAGGATCCCCTGTCCGCCGAATCCGGAAAACAAATACTGTCTTGTCATTTATTTGTCCTCCTTTTCCTCAGCCGAACGGTCTTTATATACACCGAGCTGATAATACGGGATCATCTTTTCGTCGATCCATTCAAGAGCCGCCTTAGGAGTCTTGCCCCAGTTTGTAGGGCAGGATGAAAGCACCTCAACAAGCGAGAAGCCCTTGCCTTCGATTTGGTTCTGGAATGCTTTTTTGATCGCCTTTTTGGCATTGCGAACGTTCTTGACGTTGTTCACGGTAACACGCTCAATGTATTCGGGACCTTCAAGCTGACTGAGCATTTCGCACACCTTTATCGGATAACCGCAAACCTTGGGATCACGGCCGTAAGGGGATGTTTGTGTAACCTGACCCGGAAGTGAGGTCGGCGCCATCTGACCGCCGGTCATACCGTAAATCGCGTTATTGATGAAAATAACGGTGATGTTTTCGTTTCTTGCGGCGGCGTGAACGGTTTCAGCCATACCGATGGAGGCAAGGTCGCCGTCACCCTGATAAGTGAACACTATATGGTTTTCGGGGTCGGAACGCTTAAGACCCGTGGCTACTGCCGGAGCGCGTCCGTGAGCCGCCTCTACCATGTCACAGTTGAAATAGTTGTATGCCATTACCGAACAGCCTACCGGCGCAACACCGATGGTTTTGCCTTCGATACCGAGCTCATCTATTACCTCGGCGACAAGACGGTGGATTATACCGTGAGTGCATCCCGGGCAATAATGGAGCGGCACGTCTATAAGTGCATGAGGTTTATCAAATACTACCATTTCGCTTTTCACCCCTTTAATCCTTTATTTATTTCTACGATGCGGTCAAGCACGTCGTACGGGTCGGGAATCATTCCGCCTACACGGTTGCAAAGTATTACAGGGCGTTTGCATTCGGTGGCGAGCTTTACGTCCTCTATCATCTGACCCATGGAAAGCTCAACTGACATAAATATCTTCGTGTGGTCTACCGCTTTTTTGAAAGGTGCGGTGGGGAACGGCCACAGCGTGATCGGACGGATCATACCTACCTTGATCCCGTCTTTACGCGCTTTTTCGACCGCGTGCAAAGACACACGTGCGGCAATACCGAATGCAGCTATGCAAATTTCGGCATCATCCATATAATATTCTTCGTACATCGTTTCATTGTCTATAACGGTCTGGTACTTTTTGTAACGCTCTAAGTTGAACTGTTCAAGCTCCTCGGGAACGAGTGAAAGCGAGTTGATTATGTTATGCTCTCTCTCAAGCTTCGTGCCGGTGACCGCCCACGGCTTTTCGGGAGCGGGCTTGATGTCGAAATCAAGTGAAACGGGCTCCATCATCTGACCGATAGTACCGTCGGCAAGGATCATTGAGGTCATGCGATATGTATCCGCAAGCTCAAAACCCTTTATGGTAAGCTCAGCCATTTCCTGAACGGAAGCGGGAGCGAGCACTATCATGTGATAGTCGCCATGACCGCCGCCGCGCGTAGCCTGAAAATAATCCGATTGGCTCGGCTGTATGCCGCCTAAGCCGGGACCTCCGCGCTGTACATTGATAACGAGTGCCGGAAGATCGCATCCCGCGAGATACGATAAGCCCTCGCTCTTAAGCGAGATTCCCGGGCTTGAAGAAGAAGTCATTACTCTTTTGCCTGTGGATGAAACGCCGTAAACCATGTTGATGGCGGCTATTTCACTCTCGGCCTGAAGGAACGTACCGCCGATCTTGGGCATTTTTTTTGCCATATAAGCGGCGATCTCGGTCTGAGGTGTGATGGGATATCCGAAGTAATGCCTGCAGCCTGCTATTATAGCAGCTTCGGCAATGGCTTCGTTACCCTTCATTAAAACCTTGTCTGCCATTGAAATTTACCTTACCTTTCTACTTTGATTATGCAGTCGGGACACATTATTGCACATGATGCGCAACCGATACATTCTTTTTCATCCGTCAACTCGGCGGGATGGTGACCCTTTTTGTTGATCTTGTCCTTTGCAAGCTGTAAAAGATGCTTGGGACAGGCATCGACGCAAAGCCCGCAACCTTTGCAGTTGTCGGTTTTGAAAGTCAGCTTAGCCATATAAATCATCCTTTCGTTATTTAATTTCGGTTATTTTATTTATGTCGAACGGCGTGGTTTGGTATACGAAGTAGTTAAGCCAATTCGAGAATAACAGATTTGCGCACGAACGCCACGAAACGAGCGGAGCACGCGTGTCGTCGTCGCCGGGGAAATAGTTCTTCGGGACATCGGGCTTGAGACCGAGGTTCTTATCGCGTATATATTCCTTTGCAAGCGTCATGGGATCGTATTCGGAATGTCCCATAATGAATATTTGCTTGCCGTTTTCGGTCATAACTGCATATATGCCCGCTTCTTCAGATGAAGCTAATATCTTAAGTTCTTCGCGCTTTATTATGTCCTCTGTACGCACGGTGGTGTGGCGTGAGTGCGGAACCATGAAAACATCGTCAAAGCCGCGGAAAAGAATCGAGCTTTTTCGCACCACGCAGTGTGGGAACACGCCGAACATCTTTTTTTCAAGCGGATACTTTTGTATGCCGAAATGGTAGTAGAGCCCTGCCTGCGCACCCCAGCAAATGTGGAGTGTACTGTGGACATGCGTCTTTGACCACTCCATTATAGTGCAAAGCTCCTGCCAATATTCCACTTTCTCATACGGCAACTGCTCAACAGGTGCGCCGGTGATTATCATTCCGTCAAAATTGCGGTCTTTTATGGCATCAAACGTTTTGTAGAAAGCGAGCAAATGCTCCTTTGACGTGTTCTTCGATTCGTGCGTCGCCATTGTTATCAGCTCAGCCTCTACCTGAAGCGGTGTGTTCGACAAAAGCCGCAAAAGCTGAGTTTCTGTCTCGATTTTTGTCGGCATGAGATTCACGATAGCGATTTTTAAGGGACGTATGTCCTGCGACACGGCTCTTGTTTCATTCATGATGAAGATATTTTCATCAGTCAGCGTTTTATATGCGGGAAGCTCATTCGGAATTTTTATGGGCATTAAAATTACTCCTCACCGACTTGGTCAAGTGCCTGTCGGATATCATCTATAAGGTCCTGCGCATTTTCAAGCCCGCAGGAGAAGCGCACCATATCAGGTCCGATGCCGGCGGCAAGCAGCTCTTCGTCGTTCATCTGACGGTGAGTGGCGTTTGCCGGATGCAGACAGCAGGTACGCGCGTCGGCAACATGCGTTTCGATAGCGGCAGTCCTGAGGCTCTTCATGAATTTTTCAGCCGCCTTGCGTCCGCCCTTTATGCCGAAGCTTACAACGCCGCACGAGCCGTTGGGCAGATACTTTTGCGCAAGCTCATAATATTTGTCACCCTTAAGACCGCAGTATGACACCCATGCGATCTTGGGATTTTTTTGCAGATATTCCGCTACTGCCTGTGCGTTTTCGCAGTGACGCTTAACTCTTACATGAAGGCTCTCAAGCCCGAGGTTCAGATAGAAGGCGTTCTGCGGCGACTGTATCGAGCCGAAATCGCGCATGAGTTGAGATGTCGCTTTTGTTATGAATGCACCGCCCTGACCGAATTTTTCGGCATAGATTATGCCGTGATAGCTGTCGTCGGGTGTGCAGAGTCCCGGGTATTTGTCGGCATGAGCAAGCCAATCGAATTTGCCGGAATCCACGATACAGCCGCCTACTGCAGTACCGTGACCGTCCATATACTTTGTCGTCGAATGGGTGACTATATCCGCGCCCCATTCGAACGGGCGGCAGTTGATGGGCGTAGCAAAAGTGTTATCCACGATAAGCGGCACACCGTGTTTATGCGCGGCGTGCGCGAATTTTTCGATATCAAGCACGGCAAGTGCGGGATTTGCGATAGTCTCACCGAACAGTGCCTTGGTGTTGGGCTTGAATGCCGCATCAAGCTCTTCGTCGGTGCAATCGGGCGAGACAAATGTGAAATCAATGCCCATTTTCTTCATCGTAACGGCAAAAAGGTTGTACGTTCCGCCGTAGATAGCCGATGAGGCTACGACGTGATCACCGCAGTTGGCTATATTGAATACGGCATAGAAATTCGCCGCCTGGCCCGACGATGTGAGCATAGCGGCAGTACCGCCCTCAAGCTCGCATATCTTTGCGGCAACGGTATCGTTTGTGGGATTTTGCAGGCGCGTATAGAAATAACCGCTTTCCTCAAGGTCAAACAGCTTGCCCATATCCTCACTTGTATCGTATTTGAAGGTGGTGCTTTGGATTATCGGTATCTGACGCGGCTCACCGTTTTTCGGAGTATAACCGCCCTGTACACATTTGGTTTCGATTCTTGACATATATCTCATCCTTTCTTAAAAGAGAGTTTTTTTCTGCAAATGCAAGGGGAATATGTTATCTATGCCGTCAAGCTTGCCTACTATGCGCTCGTCAACGGTCGTGGCGATTATCGGGAGCGATGACAGGCGCGATACCTCGCGGGCATAATCGAGCGAAGCTCTTACCGTGTCGGCAGATGTCTCAACGCCTAAGTTGGAATTGTTGATTATTCCGGTGAACGGAAGCTTGCAGGCGATCTCTATTTCACGCATGACCTCAAGCGTCGAAAGCGCGTCGGGCGTAAGCGGACGGTATTTGTTTATTACCATCAGCATGTCAAAATCGTTCTCCTCAAGCATCATGGGCGCGAGCCTGCCCAAAACGTATGCACCGCGGTCGTCACCGCCGATATCAAGTATGACCTTGAGCGATCTGTCATCGGTTATGGAATAAAGGTCGGCGGGCAGTGACGGTATATCTACATTGGAATTTGCGTATTCCGAGCAGATGAAGCGTATCCCGCTTTTTTTGAAGTCCTCAAGGCTGTCCTTTGAGCGAAAATACGGATTTACTATATCAAGGTCGGCAATGGCGGTATTTTCGTACTGCTTTTTAAGGTCGAACGCCATATTTGCGGCGATATTAGTCTTGCCGCTTCCGTAGTGACCGCAAAGAACGGTCAACCGTTTGTAATTCATAAAAACACCTTACAGCTTGTTGCGCTGTATCTTTCCGCTCGTTGTTTTGGGAAGACTGTCGCGGAAGACGATAATACGCGGATATTTATACGGCGCGGTATGCTTCTTGACGTAATCCTGAATTTCCTTTTTCAGCTCGTCAGTCCCCTCGACGCCGTTCACAAGTACTATGCTTGCCTTTACGACCTGCCCGCGTACTTCGTCGGGCGCGGCTGAAACACCGCACTCAAGCACATAGGGAAGCTCCATTATAACGCTTTCTATCTCAAACGGTCCTATGCGGTAGCCGGAGGATTTGATAACGTCGTCTATACGTCCGACGTACCAATAGAAGCCGTCCTCGTCCTTGTATGCCTCGTCACCGGTGTGATACCAGCCGTCATGCCACACCTCCGCGGTCTTGTCGGGTGCATTGTAATAGCCCGTAAACAGTCCGCACGGGATGCCGTCCTTGACACTTACGACTATTTCGCCCGTTTCACCGACGGGAACACTGTTGCCGTTCGGATCGAGCAGTTCTACTTCGTATATCGGTGCGGGCTTGCCCATAGAGCCGATCTTGTGCGGTGCACCGATAAGATTGCCTATTATCATCGTACTTTCGCTCTGACCGAAGCCTTCAAGTATCTGAAGTCCCGTCGCCTTTTCGAATTGACGGTATACCTCGGGGTTGAGTGCCTCGCCCGCGGTAGTCATATGGCGGACGGATGAGAAATCGTATTTTGAGATATCCTGCTTTATCATCATTCTGAGCATCGTAGGAGGTGCGCAGAATGTTGTTATATGATATTTTGCGAACATCGGCAGAATGTCCGATGCGTCGAAGCGGTCAAAATCGTACACGAATGTTGCCGCCTCGCACAGCCACTGACCGTACATTTTGCCCCACATTGCCTTTGCCCAGCCCGTATCGGAGATCGTCAGATGCAGACCGTCAGGGTCTACATGATGCCAATACTTGGCGGTGTGAAAGTGCCCAAGCGCGTATTTGTAGTTATGCGCCGCTATCTTCGGGTAGCCGGAGGTGCCGGAGGTGAAGAACATGAGCATAAGGTCATCACCGCAGGGAGAATCCTCAGTGCGGTAATAATGCGCGCTGTAGAGGGGATATTCCTCGTCAAAGGTGCGCCAACCCTCACGCGTGCCGTTTACTATGAGTTTATGCTTTACGGTATCGCATTTCGCGGCGGCAAGCTCTGCTTGATGTGCAACATCGCCGTCGGCTGTGCAGATTATCGCCGTGATGCCCGCGGCATTGAAGCGGTATTCAAAATCGTGTTCAAGAAGCTGGCATACAGCGGGAATGGCTATCGCGCCGAGCTTATTGAGACCGAGCATGGCAAACCAGAACTGATAATGACGCTTGAGAACGAGCATTACTCTGTCGCCCTTTTTGATGCCAAGCGATTTGAAATAGTTGGCACATTGGTTGGATGCACGCTTCATATCGCGGAAGGTGAAGCGACGCTCTGTCTTATCACGCGATATATGGAGCATTGCAAGCTTATCCGGCTCGCGCTTCGCAAGCTCGTCGACAAGGTCGAAAGAGAAGTTAAATTTTTCAGTATTTTTGAAGGTTATCGACGTGGGGGTGCCGTTTTCATCCTCGGTTACATCAATGAAGTTTTTGTATATTCTGTCCTTGGTGTCCTTTACGGTCTCACAGGTGTGACCTGACACCGTGCCTGCGCCCGTGCCGGAAAGCTCGGGGATCGGCTCGCCTGTGGGGTTAAGCACTATCGCATAGAAAATGCAGTCGGCACCGTTCACGGCTATCATGCCGTGAGGTGTTGAACTGTCGAAATATATACTGTCGCCGGGACCGAGAATTTCACGGTGCGAGCCTATCTGTACCGCAAGGTGACCTTCGGCTATAAGGTCACATTCCTGTCCTGCGTGCGACGTAAGCTCTATATCACGGCTCTGTGCGGCTTCGTCATATATTGAACGTACATACAGCGGCTCGGCTATTCTGTTGCGAAATGCGTATGCAAGATTATAGTATGTCATGCCGTGCGCCTGAGATATCTTCTGTCCCGAGCCTGCACGGGTAACCGTGAATGACTTGAGCGTGGGGCTTTTACCCTCTATGATGTCGGTAACATCAACACCAAACGCAAGTGCGCAACGGTAAATGAATGTAAAGTTGAGGTCGCTGTCACCGTTTTCGCAGGCGAGATAATCTTCTACCGTTACATCCGTCTTGAGTGCCATTTCCTCAGCGGAAAGTCCCTCAATCTCGCGCAGAGCCCTTATTCGGGATGCCATTTCCTTAATTTTACGGTCAAGCCCCGTTATATTATCCATAAAAAAATCCTTTCCGCTTCGGGAAAATAAAACGCCCGTCCCAAAGCCACTACTTTGAGACGAGCTGTTGCCCGCGGTACCACTCAAATTGCGGCATGAGCCGCCTCTTATCAGGATCCGACAATCCTTATACATTAACGCAGTAGTAACGGGAAGGCTCTACTCGGCACAAGGCGTTTCTTCCTTCCGACTCAGAAGCTACATACATAAGATGCGTTCCGGCAGCTTTCACCTAACGCTGTCTCTCTGTGCGAACGCGGATATTATGAACTCTTCATCAATGTCTTTGCATATTTACAGATATTTTATCACAGCTCGTATCTGTTGTCAAACGTTTTTTTTACAGCTTGTTTCTCTGTATCTTTCCGCTGATGGTTTTGGGCAGACTTTCACGGAACACGACGATACGCGGATATTTATACGGCGCGGTATGCTTTTTGACATAATCCTGAATTTCCTTTTTCAGCGCATCTGTACCTTCAACACCCTTTACAAGCACTATGCTTGCCTTTACGACCTGTCCGCGGACTTCGTCCGGTTCTGCCGAAACTCCGCATTCAAGCACGTACGGAAGCTCCATGATAACGCTCTCTATTTCAAACGGACCTATGCGGTAGCCGGATGACTTGATAACATCGTCGACACGCCCTACATACCAATAGAAGCCATCCTCATCACGCCATGCGGTATCGCCGGTATGGTACATTCCGTCATGCAAAACCTCAGCTGTCTTTTCAGGCTCATTGTAATAGCCCTTGAACAGGCCGCATGGAATGTGCTTATCGGTATGAACGACGATTTCACCCGTTTCACCGTCGGGTACGGGATTGCCGTCGGGATCGACGATGTCGATATCGTACAGGGGAGAGGGCTTGCCCATTGAGCCGAGCTTATGTGTGTTTCCGATAAGATTCGCAATGGCAAGTGTAAGCTCGGTTTGACCGAAGCCCTCCATTATTTTTAAGCCGGTTGCCTTTTCGAATTGGCGGTATACCTCGGGATTGAGTGCTTCGCCTGCAGTAGTCATGTGCTGAACGGACGAAAGATCGTATTTGGAGATATCCTCTTTTATCATCATTCTGAGCATCGTGGGCGGCGCGCAGAACGTTGTTATATGATATTTTGCGAACATCGGCAGAATATCTGCGGCGGAGAAACGGTCGAAATCATACGCGAATACCGCGCCCTCGCACAGCCACTGTCCGTAGAGCTTGCCCCACAGCGCCTTGCCCCAGCCGGTATCGGAAATGGTAAAGTGCAGACCTTCATCGGAAACGCCGTGCCAATACTTTGCCGTGATATAATGCCCGAGCGGATATTTATAAGAATGCGCCGCTATCTTGGGGTAACCGGTCGTACCGGAGGTGAAGAACATCAGCATCGTATCATCGCCGCAGGGCGTGTCCTCGGAACGGTAGAAATGCGCACTGAAAAGCCCGTATTCCGCATTGAAATCACGCCAGCCGTCGCGCGGAGAGCCGACTGTTATTTTTGTCGTAAGCGTCGGACATTTTTCCTGTGCGATGTCTACCTGATGCGCGACATCGCCGTCGCCGGTGCAGATTATAGCCGAAATACCCGCGGCGTTGAAGCGGTATTCGAAATCATGTGCCTGAAGCTGATTCGTTGCGGGAATGACTATCGCGCCGAGCTTGTGCAGGGCTATTATCGAGAACCAGAACTGATAGTGCCGTTTAAGCACGAGCATGACTCTATCGCCCTTTTTGATGCCGAGTGATTTGAAATAATTTGCACACTGGTTTGAAGCACGTTTTATATCGCGGAACGTAAAGCGGCGCTCGGTCTTATCGCCCGAAATGTGAAGCAGCGCAAGCTTATCCGGATCTTTTTTTGCGATGGCGTCAACTATGTCGAAGGCAAAGTTGAATTTATCCTCATTCTTGAAATCTATTGCGGTAAGCGTACCGTTTTCATCCTCTGAAGCATTAATGAATTCACTGCTGACGAGCTGTCTTTGCGAGCGTGCGGGAATCAGCGTATCGCGGATGAGTGTTTCGCTTTCGGCTTCTCCGGGAAGCACTATGGCAAGAAAGAGACAGTCCTTACCGTCGACGGCTATCATGCCGTGCGGTGTTGACGAATTATAATAGATGCTGTCGCCCTCGTCAAGAAGCTCGACATTGTCACCTACCTGCACCTTGAGCCGTCCGTTTAAAACGAAGTCAAATTCCTGACCGGAATGTTTTGTCATGTGAATGGGCTTATTTTGAAGCTCGGAGCTGTATTCATAACGCACCCAATACGGCTCTGCGATCTTTTTACGGAACATCGGCGCAAGGTTTTCTATCATTATGCCGTCTTCCTTTGCGGTCTGCTGTCCCTGTCCGGCACGCGTTACGGTATACGAAGAAAGATGTGCGCTCTTGCCCTCTAGCAGGTCTGTTATGCCGATGCCGAACGCCAATGCGCATTTGTGGATGAATGTGAACGGAAAGTCAGCCGTGCCGGATTCGTATTTTGCGTATTCCTCTTCGGAAACTTCGGTTTTTATTGCCATTTCATTTGCCGAAAAACCGAAAATCTCACGCATTTCGCGTATTCTTTGCGCAACCTCCGGGAGCTTGTTTGCTTCTGCCATTTTCATTACCTCCGTCAAAAAATAAAACTCGCCTCAAATGTTCTTTGAGACGAGTATGAAAAAAATCATATCCGCGGTACCACTCAAATTGCGAAAAATCGCCACTCTCGAAGTCTGACAACTTCAATGCTTTTACGCAGCAATCACGGGAAGCGCCTAATACGCATATGCTTTTCGGACTTCCGGCTCGGAAGCGATGGGAAATTCACTTATCTGCTGTCGGCTCGCACCGTATACCGACTCTCTGAAAGCAGAACGGGTGACTCCGTCTTCGTCACAGCCTTTGCTTTTTTGTAATCATATCACCGCATGCAAAAATTGTCAAGCGGTTTTTTACAAGAAAAAATGTCAGAACAAATCAGATGAATCAAGCGGCTCGATGCCGTGCTGCTCCAGTGCCGAAACGGCGGAAGCGTCGTCGCCCGTCTTTGTGACGAGTATGGCGTTGCCGTGTTGTCTGCCGACGAACGCATACATATATTCTATCGAGACCTTGCCGTCACACAGTATGCCGAGTATGCTCGAAAGCCCGCCCGGTGCGTCGGCTATCGGAATGGCAAGCACATCTGTCTGACGCACTATTATGCCCTGAGAGCGCAACAGTTCGTTTGCTTTTTCGGGTGCGTCAACGATAAGCCGCATAATACCGTAATCTGCTGTGTCGGCTATTGAAAGCGCGCGGATATCAATATTTTCCTTAGCGAGCACTGAAAGCGTGTCGGCGGCTGAACCGAAGGTGTTTTCAACGAATACCGAGATTTGTTTGATAGACATGCGATCACTCCTTTATACAAGCTTTCTCTTATCTATTATACGTTTTGCCTTGCCCTCACTGCGTTCAAGTGTTTTTGGGTTAACGAGATGCACCTTGACACCTATGCCGAGCGTGTCTCTGAGCTGTTCGACGATCCTGCGTTCGATGCTCTCTATCGACTTGACATCATCGGCGAACATCGCTTCGCTCATTTCAACATTTATGTCGAAGGTGTCGGTATTATTCACACGGTCAACGATTATCTGATAATTCGGAGTGATATTGTCATTGACCTTTAAGAGTACCTCTTCTATCTGTGACGGGAATACGTTCACGCCGCGGATGATAAGCATATCATCGCTTCTGCCGCTCGGCTTGTTCATGCGGACATGCGTTCTGCCGCAGGCGCATGGCTCGTAGTTGAGTGAACATATGTCACGCGTGCGGTAGCGTACGAGCGGGAAGCCTTCTTTTGTAAGCGTAGTGAACACAAGCTCACCAACCGAGCCCTCGGGAAGTACCTCGCAGGTATCCGGGTCGATTATCTCCGGGATGAACATATCCTCCCAGACGTGCATGCCTGTCTGCATTTCACATTCACACGCAACGCCGGGACCCATTATTTCAGAAAGTCCGTAGATATCGTATGCTTTTATGCCGAGCTTTGCTTCAATGGTCTTGCGCATGTCGTTTGTCCACGGCTCCGCGCCGAACACGCCGGCTTCAAGCTTGAGCTGATCACGCACGCCCATTTCTTCTATGGCTTCGGCAAGGTAGAGTGCATATGACGGAGTGCAGAACAGCACTGTAGTGCCGAAATCTATCATCGTTTGTATCTGACGGTGCGTGTTCCCCGTTGAAGTGGGTATTACCGTTGCCCCGAGCCTGCGTGCGCCGTTATGTGCGCCGAGCCCGCCCGTGAACAGACCGTAGCCGAACGATATCTGTATGAAGGAGCTTTTGCCCGCACCGATCGCGCAAAGCAGTCTGTCGATGCAGTCTCCCCACATATCCATGTCGTTTTCGGTGTAGCCGACGACGATGGGTTTGCCGGTGGTGCCGGATGAGGCATGCACCTGCACGATGTTTTCCATCGGCTCGGCAAACAGCCCGAACGGATAGTAGTCGCGCAGATCGCTCTTGTATGAGAACGGAAGCAAATGAAGATCATCTACGCCGTGTATGTCCTCGGGCTTTAACGAAAGCTCATCCATGCGCTTCCTGAAAAGCTCAACGCGCTCATACATGCGCTTTACCTGCGCTCTCAAACGCTCGCTCTGGAGCTTTTTAAGCTCTGAACGCTCCATGCATTCAATATCTTTCTGATAATACATAAACTGACCTCACAGATTATAGCCTAACTCAAATGCCTTAAGATTTACTTCCAAGAATTTGGCGGGAACTGTTTCCTTTACGCTCTCTATCCATTTTTCATAAGGAATGTCACTGTGCTTTGCAAAAACGCCTATAAGCACGACGTTTACCGCCTTGATGCTTCCTGCTTCACGCGCAAGGCTGAGCGCGTCAACCTTGATGAGGTTTGCTTTTTCGTCAAGCTTTTCGTCAAGCTTTTCGGGATATTTTGCCGCGCCTGTTATAACGGGCATCGGATTCATCGTCTGCGTATTAGTTATAAGTATGCCGTCTTTCTTCAAGAACGGCAGTGCGCGTGCCGCTTCAAGCAGCTCAAACGCAAGCACGGTATCGGCTTCGCCCTTGTCGATGCACGGTGAATATACCTTTTCGCCGTACTTTACATATGTCACTACGCTTCCTCCGCGCTGACTCATGCCGTGTACCTCGGATACCTTTACGTCATAGCCTTCACGGATAACGGTATTTCCCAAAATTCGGCTCGCAAGCAGTGTACCCTGCCCGCCTACACCTACTATCATAATACTTTTAGTCATTGTCAGTCCTCCTTGTGTATTGCGTGGAACGGGCAAACGTTTACGCAAAGTCCGCAGCCGTTGCACTGAGTGGAGTCTATCTTTACCGTGTCACCGTCAAGCGATATCGCGGGGCATCCGAGCTTCATGCACATCTTGCACTTTTTGCATTCCTCACCGATAACGCAATGACCCGTGTATTTCACGCGCTTGAGCAGTGCGCACGGACGCTGTGCTATGATAACCGAAGGCTCGTCGCGCTCGGTCTCTTCCTTTACTATGCGCTCAAATTCCTTGAGGTCGAACGGATCGGCTACCGAAACATGCTCGATGCCGAGTGCCTTGCAAAGCATGATGAGATCAAGCTGTTTCGTTTCCTCACCGTAGATGGTGTAACCTGTGGTGGGGTTATCCTGATGTCCCGTCATGCCGGTTATTGAGTTATCGAGAATGATGACCGTGTTCGCACCCTTGTTGTAAACTATATCGGTAAGTCCCGTGATGCCGGAATGTACGAATGTCGAATCGCCTATTACCGCAACGAGCTTTTTATTGAACTCCTTGCCGCGTGCCTTCGCCATGCCGTGCGCACAGCTTATCGAAGCACCCATGCATACGGTGGTGTCGATGCTTCCGAGCGGCGGAACGACGCCGAGCGTGTAACAGCCGATATCGCCGGTAACGGTCAGACCGAGCTTCTTTAATGTATAGAATGTACCTCTGTGCGGGCAACCTGCGCACATTACGGGAGGACGCGCCGGAAGCGTTTCCTCAAGTGCAACAGATTCAAAGCCGCCCTTGCCGGTAACTGCCTTGCGAATGAGTGAGGGAGTGTATTCGCCCAAAAGCGTGAACACTTCCTTGCCGATAACATCGAGACCGAGCGCACGGCACTGCGTTTCAATGATCGGGTCAAGCTCTTCAACGACGAATACTTTTTTGCACTTTGCGCAGAAATCGGTGATAAGCTTTTCGGGAAGCGGATTCAGCATGCCTATTTTAAGGTAGCTGACGGAATCGCCGAGTGCCTCATGCGCATAGAGATATGTCGGACCGTTGCAGATGATACCTATTGCGGTATCATTCATTTCCACCTTGTTGAAATCCGAAGAATCGCTGAAATCCTTAAGCGCGAGCATACGCTTTTCAACGTCAACATGACGCTTTATGGCGTTGCCGGGCATCATTACATATTTTGCGGTGTTCTTTTCATAGGACTTAAGCTCATCCGATGCGCGTTCGCCAAGCTCAACAAGGCTCTGCGAATGCGATATCCTCGTCGAAAGACGGAGCAAAACGGGCGTATCGAATTTTTCACTCAAATCGAAAGCCTTGCGCGTGAACTCCTTGCATTCCTCGGAATCCGACGGTTCAAGCATCGGGAGCTTTGCGGCTATCGCATAATGACGCGAATCCTGCTCGTTCTGCGATGAATGCATTCCGGGGTCGTCGGCAACGCAGATGACGAAGCCGCCGTTCACGCCGGTATACGATGCTGTAAACACGGGATCGGCGCAAACGTTCAGCCCGACGTGCTTCATGCAGGTCATGCTTCTCGCACCGCCTATCGAAGCACCGATGGCGACTTCTGCCGCTACTTTTTCGTTTGGTGCCCATTCGGCATATATTTCTTTATATTGAACTATTGATTCGGTTATTTCCGTACTCGGTGTTCCCGGGTACGATGATACTACGCGAACGCCTGCCTCGTATGCGCCCTGAGCTACGGCGGCGTTGCCTAACATAAGCTTTTTCATAAAAAATCTCCTAATTTTTGATTTGCTGTTCAACTAAGCTTCCGCCGCAGTGCTTCTGTCTCAGCTTCGGCTTTTCTATTTTGCCCGTGGGGTTACGCGGTATATCCTCAAAGATTATGACGTGCGGACGCTTGTAGCGCGGCAGACCGTTGCAGAAATCTTCAAGCTCTTCTTTTGTGAGCGTGAAGCCCTCTTTTACTTCGACTATCGCCGCGGCGACCTCACCGAGACGCTCGTCCGGCACACCGATAACGGCGCAATCCTTGACGGCGTTATGCTGACGGATAAAGTTTTCTATCTGCACGGGATAGAGGTTTTCGCCGCCGGAAATGATAACGTCTTTTTTGCGGTCAACAAGATAGATGAAGCCGTCCTCATCCTCCATTGCCATATCGCCCGTATACAGCCAACCATCGTGAAGCACCTCGGCGGTAGCCTTTTCATCCTTATAATAGCATGTCATGACGCCCGGACCGAACACGGCAAGCTCTCCGACCTCACCCTGCTTTACCGGCGCACCGTTTTCGTCGATTATCTTCGTCTGCCAGCCGTAGCCAGCTTTTCCGATAGCGCCGACCTTGTGGATATTCTCGATTCCGAGATGCACACAGCCGGGACCTATGGATTCGCTGAGACCGTAGTTGGTATCGTAATCGTGATGCGGGAAATGCTCCTTCCAACGCTTGATAAGGCTCGGCGGCACGGGCTGTGCGCCTATGTGCATAAGACGCCACTGGCTCAGCTCATAGCCCTCCATATTTATATCGCCTCTGTCGATGGCGTCAAGTATATCCTGCGCCCACGGCACAAGCAGCCATACTATGGTGCATTTTTCTTCCGAAACGGTCCTTATTATCCATTCGGGACGAACGCCCTTCAACAGAACCGCCTTGCCGCCTACAAGGAAGCTTCCGAACCAGTGCATCTTTGCGCCCGTGTGGTAGAGTGGAGGAATGCAAAGGAAAACATCGTCTTTCGTTTGACCGTGATGTGCCTGCTCTACCTTGCAGGAATGCGAAAGACTTCTGTGCTTGTGGATTATCGCTTTTGGGAAGCCTGTAGTTCCCGATGAAAAATATATCGCGGCCTCATCATCCTCGGTAAGAGTTATATCGGGCGATGTCAATGCGCAGTATGTAACAAGCTCGTCGTAGCTTTCGGCGAATGTCGGGCAGTCCTCGCCGACATAGAGGCGTAGCGATACTGCGGGGATGCGGTCACATATATCCTCGATGCGTCCTACGAATTCGGGACCGAACAGCAGTCCGACGGAATCGGATTTTTCAAGGCAGTATTTTATTTCGTCGGCAGTATATCTGTAATTCAGCGGAACGGCAAGCGCGCCCGTTTTGAGTATGCCGAAATAAATCGGAAGCCACTCAAGGCAGTTCATAAGAAGAATGGATATCTTGTCACCCTTCTTTATGCCGCGCGACAAAAGAAAGTTCGCTATACGGTTTGATTTCTCATTGAATTCCCTCCATGTTATTTCGGAACGCAGGGAATCCTGACGGCTTGCCTCAATAAGCGAAAATTCGCGCCATGTAACGTGCTTTTCGTCCTGCGGCTTGGGATTGATCTCGACAAGTGCGACATCGTCGCCGTAGAGCGAAGCGTTCTTTTCAAGGATCTCGGTAATAGGCATGATTATTTCCTCCTGATTTTTGCAGTGAGGTAACAAAAATACCCCCTGCTTTAATAAAACAGAGGGCAGTGATATCACCGCTGTACCACCTCAGTTCGCCGATACCTCACAGCACCGACCTCAATGGGTAAAAATACCCTGTGCGTTGACGGACACACCCGTTACAGCCTACAGGTCGTTTCCGACGTTCGGTGTACCGCTCACGGAACGTATTCGTAAAGCCCATTGTACTGCCTCGCACCGCCCGACAGCTCTCTGAAACGCAAAAGCCCACTACTTGCTTCCGATCATGGCGTTTAGATAATTATATCAATAATTAAAAAAAGTGTCAAGAAAAATAGAAAAGGAATATTCTGAGACTTGTATAGATGTCAATGATAGGTGACACTTTTTGTTTTAAGAAAAAGCCTAAGCATTTTGTCAAGGGAAAAGGTGGAGATT
>JAZRXI010000096.1:0-2018 GCA_045600145.1 Clostridia bacterium
CCCAATGCAATGAGAGATGTTCATACCCACTGTATCAACCCATTCAAAATCCGTTTCCGTTTTGCCGGAAGACAGCAGTTCTTCCGCAACGGTTTTTCCGGTCTTCTCAGTTGTTGTATCAAGCAGTAAAATCATTTTTGCTCCAACTTTGTCAGCTTGACGCTGCCTTTTGCCTCTGAGCCGGTAACGTTCAGAACATATCTGCCGTCCTCATGGACGGTTACGGTAAAGGAGCTTGATTCCACCGACTTTCCCTCATAATCAGGAGAAGCATCTTTGAGACCAAACGCAATGTCTATCTGACCGGACTCTCTTGTTACATCGAATCGAACTGTATCACCGGATTTCAAGTCAATTTCTTGCGTTTCCCTCATATTCAAGATCTGAAACTCAATGGTAATATTGTTGCCGACTTTATAAGAATTGCCGACAAAATCGGCATTTCTGCAAGCGGTCAACGTCATTACCAGCATAAAACAAGAAATTATTAAAAAGCATTTTCTTCTCAATTTCTTATGATGAAACTTCATATCGCAAAGCATCTCTTTTCAATTTAAGAATTTTGTTCTTTCCTTTTTATACATCATCGGCGTAAACCCAACCCGTCTACCGTCTGCTCCTTGTCGGTATCACGGAACCCAAGCTTGTGATAGATCGGCACAGCATAAGGAGAGGAATTGACCGTAAATTCTTTCCGTTCATAATCCTGCTGCATACGTTCGAACAGCCGTCTGCCGTGACCTTTTCCCTGATACAATTCTCTTACAAAGAAATCGCCGATGTGCTGCGGCGCTCTCATACACAGCGCCCCAACCAAATGCCCGCTTTCAAATGCACCGTACCACTTGAGGGAAGCGGTACGCACTGGATCGTCCAAAGAAGCGCGGAAGGTGCGAATTCCTTCTTCGCTATAAACCGGCGCTTCAAATTTGAGGAACACTTCCCATATCAGGTCGATCGCTTCCGGAATTTCATCGGGCAAGAGCGGCCTCGCATATTGTTTTTCAAGGCAGGTAACATGCTCGGTGCGGATATCATCCATCAGTTTCCAGTGAATATCTTTCTTGGTGTGATGATATACAAAGCCGCACTTTTCCTGACAGCGTTTTGATTTTTCATTGCCGTCGAAATAGCCGCACCAAAGCCGCGCAAGGTGAAGGTCATCAAAAGCGTGTCGTATAAGTTCCCGGACGGCTTCTGGAATCAGTCCCTGCCCCCAAAAGGGAACGCCAATCCAGTAACCGATTTCACCCTCGTTTTCGGGAATGTCAAGATTGCTCTGTTTACCGATCAGCAGCCCGATGCTGCCGATAGCTTTATTATCTTCTTTTAAGCAGACGGCATAAGTGTCCGGTGCAGAAAGAACATTTTTGATGACCTCCCGGCTGTTTTCCACACTGGTGTGTGGCGGCCATCCGGCAATAGGACCGACACGTTCATCCTTTGCATATTCGTATAAGCTCTCCGCATCCGTTTCACACCACGGACGGAGAATAAGCCTTTCTGTTTCTAATATCATATTTCGCTTTTAATTCTCCACACATTTTTTACAATTTTCCGTTCTGCGCCTTGATATAAACCGATTCCGGTAAAAATATTCTCAAAGCCGCATTTTCTCATAACGGCAAGGGATGCTTTGTTCTCGGCTAAACAGATTCCGAAAACTTCACTTAAATTTACCTGTCTTGCAATCACCGGGAGAAACGCCGTTACGGCTTCGGTGGCATATCCGTTGCCGGTATATTGCTTTGCAATGTGATAACCGATTTCCCATTTGCCGTCGTAGGTAGGACACAACTGAACATAGCCGATATTGTCCTTTGTCTCTTTCACAATGATCGGATACACAAGCGGCCCCTCAAAAGAACCATACTGCGAAATAAGGAACTTCAGAGTTTCCTCTGCTTCTTCAACAGTTTTCCACACTTCATCCGGGACAAATCGTTTATTATCTTCATCCACCGAATTTTCTTGGACGACCTGTGCCATATCCGGTGTAAATTCGGTTATCATCAATC
>JAZRXI010000097.1:0-14161 GCA_045600145.1 Clostridia bacterium
CGCCGAGCAGGTTCACGACAACGAAATCATTGCACTGGACACCGGAACCACAACCTACTGCCTTGCAGAGCTGCTTTCTGAGAAGAAAGGTCTGACTGTCGTAACCACCGATATCCGTATCGCCGCTTTGCGGATGCACTATACCGTTTTCGTCGGTAACGCTTTCGAGCGTGCGACAGCTTGTTGTGCCCACGCAGATTACTCTGCCGCCGCCTGCGCGTGCGCGGTTGATGCGTTCGGCGGCGTCATTGCTTACACAATAGTATTCGCTGTGCATTTTATGTTTTGTAACGTCATCGACCTTTACGGGACGGAATGTTCCCAAGCCGACGTGGAGCAGTATCGGCACGACGTCAACGTCCATATCGCGTATTTTGTCCAAAAGCTCAGGAGTAAAATGCAATCCGGCGGTAGGGGCGGCGGCAGAGCCGGTTTCATGCGCGTAGACCGTTTGATACATTTCTTTGTTTTCGAGCTTTTCTGTTATATACGGCGGCAACGGCATAGTACCGAGGCTGTCGAGTATTTCTTCGAAAACGCCTTCGTATTCGAATCTGACGATACGGTTGCCGTCATCACGGACATCGGTCACAACGGCGCGAAGCTCGTTGCCGAAAACAAAACGCTGACCGATGCGGGCTTTCTTGCCGGGACGGACGAGGATCTCCCAAACATTGCTTTCGATGCGTCTCAGAAGCAGAAATTCAATGAATGAGCCCGTGTCTTCACGCGCCCCGATAAGACGGGCGGGCAGAACACGGGTTTCGTTAATGACGAGACAGTCTCCCTTGTGCAGATATTCGGGCAGATCGTAAAAATGGCGGTGAGCTATCGTTTTTGTTTTTCTGTCATAAACAAGGAGCTTTGCGTGGTCGCGTGGCTCGGTCGGAGTTTGCGCAATAAACTCCTTTGGCAGGTCGTAATAAAAATCGCTGGTTTTCATAATTAGTCCAATTTTAATTTGATTTGATTAGATGAGAAATTTTGCGGTATTCCCAAATGCTCATATGCGGCGGGCATAACGATACGCCCGCGCGGAGTACGCGAAATGAAGCCGAGCTGAAGCAGGAACGGCTCGACGACATCCTCTATCGTAACGGCTTCTTCGCCCGTGGAGGCGGAAAGCGTGTCAAGTCCGACGGGACCGCCGCCGAATTTTTCTATCATGGCGAGCAGAACTCTGCGGTCGCTTGAATCAAGCCCGAGCTTGTCTACCTCAAGCATTTCAAGCGCACTGTCGGCAATATCCGCGTCGATGATGCCGTTGCCCTTGACCTGCGCAAAATCTCTTGTGCGTTTAAGAAGTCTGTTGGCTATTCGGGGTGTGCCGCGCGAGCGTCTTGCTATGGCGACAGCGCCGTCCTCCTCAATGGGTATCTCCAATATCGACGCACTGCGCTTAACGATTTTTGCAAGCTCGTCGGGCTGATACATTTCAAGTCTGCATATCACGCCGAAGCGGTCACGCAGGGGAGAGGTTAGCATGCCCGCACGGGTCGTTGCGCCTATCAGCGTAAACGGCGGCAGATTGAGACGCACCGAACGCGCCGAAGGACCTTTACCTATCATTATATCGAGCGCGAAATCCTCCATTGCGGGATAAAGCACTTCTTCGACACTGCGGTTTATACGGTGTATCTCGTCGATAAAAAGTATATCGTTCTGATTGAGGTTCGTAAGTATTGCCGCAAGATCGCCGGGCCGCTCTATCGCAGGACCGCTTGTTACTCTTATCGAAACGCCCATTTCCGAGGCAATGATATTTGCAAGCGTTGTTTTGCCGAGCCCGGGAGGACCGTAGAGAAGCGTGTGGTCGAGCGCTTCCTTGCGTTCCTTTGCGGCGGAAACGAAAATTTTTATCTGTTCCTTGACCTTTTCCTGCCCGATATAATCCTCAAAAACTTTCGGACGGAGCGAATTCTCGTTGTCGGCGTCTTCCTCTAAAAAACCAGAGGTTATAATTCTTTCATCGGTTTCCATAAGCTACCTCCTGTCCATTGATTTTAGAACGGAGCGGATGATATCCTCGACATTATTGCAAGACGGAGCGACGGATTCGACGGCGGAGGCAACTTCGTTTGCCGAATAGCCGAGCGCCGCAAGCGCGTACACCGCGTCGTTTATCATGCTTGACGCTGCCTTGACTTCCGGAAGCTTTGAGCTTGTCAGTTCGTCGTTATCGACCTTTTCACGAAGCTCAAGTATTATGCGCTGAGCTGTCTTTTTTCCTATACCGGGAACTTTTGTGAGTGACGAAGCGTCGCCGCTCACGAGGATCACTGCAAGCTCGCCCGCGGAGAGTGAGGATAAAACCTGAAGAGCTATTTTAGGACCTATCCCGCTTACGGAAATAAGGCGCAGAAACATTGTTCTGTCCTCTTTTGTGAGAAAGCCGAACAGGATTATCGCATCCTCGCGTACATGCTGATATGTGAATATTTTCCTTTTTTCGCCTACCGTGACGGATGATGTGACGCCGGAAGGGCATTGAAGATAATATCCGATACCGCCTGTTTCAAGCACTATTCCGTTCGCGTCGGTTTCTTCGACGGTGCCGTTGATGTATGCGTACATAAAAAAGCTTTCCTTTATTTTATTTTGAACTGTGTACCGAGTTTGGCGGTATGCGCGTGGCATATTGCCGCCGCGAGTCCGTCAGCTGCGTCGTCGGGTTGAGGTATCTTATCAAGCCCCAGAAAATACATTACCATCTGCTGTACCTGCTTTTTATCGGCTCTGCCGTATCCGACTATCGCCTGCTTGATCTGCAAGGGGGTATATTCGTACAACTCACTTGTTTTCATCGAAGCTGCCGCGAGCAGGACACCGCGTGCTTGCGCCACATTTATCGCCGTAGTGACATTGCTGTTGAAGAACAACTCCTCGACGGCGATGGCGTCGGGCTTAAAGCGGTCGATGACCGTTTGCACATCGTTGTAGATGTTACGCAGTCGGACGGGAGTGGGCATTTTGGCGGGTGTGGAGATGATGCCGTATTCGATGAGACTGTGTTTATGACCGTCGGTCGATATTACGCCGAAGCCGAGCGTTGCAAGACCGGGGTCGAAGCCTAAAATCACCATAGAGAAAAACACCTTAAAAGAGAGCCGAATATTTTCGGCTCCCCATAAAAAATATCAAATGTAATCGGCGGCGAGCATGCCGTAATAGATCCTGTCAACGGGCGTCCCGTTTTCGAGAAGTACATCGGAAAGCATGACGCCTTCTTTTCTGAATCCGAGCTTTTCGGCAAGCTTTTGCGCGGGGTAGTTATCTTTATCTATGCGGGTATAGATCTTAACAAACTCAGAATCCTTGAAATATGAATTTTTTATCATTTCGTTTGAAGTGCGATAAGCTATACCGCGGTGCAAAAATTCTTCGTTGCCGATGACGATGTAATATTCGCCCTTGCGGTTCACGTCGTCGATATTGATGAGCCCGAGCATGCCTATAGGATATTTATTGCCGGTTTCTTCTGTCGCGTAGATGATATAATCGTCGCGGGATTTATCTAACAATGAGCGCTGAAACCATTTATTTCCCTCTTCTACCGTCCGCGGAAGATATCCGTGGAAGCCTTTCAAATGCGCGTGATTGCAAGACCATTCGACAAGATACGGAATATCGGTTCTTTCGACCTTACGGAGACTGAGTCTGTAACTGACCATAATAGCACCTCGTAAATCATTTTTTTATTATTATATCAAATTTTACAAAAAATGCAATGCACAATTTAATATTCCGGAATATTTTTGATAAAAAAATTATATATTTTACCGTAAACAGCCTTAAAATTGATTCACGGAGGGGTAAATATGGAAGAAAATAAGGAAAAAGTCAAATACGATTTATTTGAAAAATACCGATTAAGTACGAGTGTAACAGCAAAGGAGCCTGTCGAAGATAGGACAGTGCTCTTGAATGTGTCCGCTTTCTCGTGCATCGGACGCTGTGAAATGCTGAACGGCGAAGCACTTATCGAAGGAACGGTACATTTCTGTGCGATTTGCAAAAAGGAAGGGAACGTAATAAAGTATGAACGTACCGAACGCTTTACGCTTAACGAAAAGCTTAAGGCGGGCGAAATTCTATCAGCAAAATCGGAGACAGACAAGGTGCGCGGATATATTGAAGCGGGAAATCTCATGTTGGCGTCGGATATCTTGATTTCGGCAACGCTTGCCGTCCCGAATGAAAAAGAGATACTTGTTTCACTTGGCGGCGATGCGCGTGTAAAAGAGGAAGAAATACAGCTCAACATCGTAAAATTCAATACTCCGCTGCGTTTTGCACAATCCGGTGAAACCGCGCTTTCCCCGCGGATGCCGGAAGCAAAAGAAATACTTTGTGCCAACGCCTGCGTCAATGTGCGCGAGGTGCATGTTTCGGCGGGACAGCTTATAATCGGCGGTCAAATAATGGTGCAGACGGTTTATTCTTCGGACGATGAATACGAGCCGATAGTACAGCTCACCGACAAAAACGATTTTTCGTATATCGCCGATATACGCGATTCAGGCGAAATCAAGGATGCAAACGTTTCGATGTGCGTGGAAAATGTTTCGGTTTCGCTCGCGGCGGACGAAAACGGTGAAATGCGCAAGCTCGGTTACACATGCGAGCTTTCCGGCTGTGCTTTTGGATTGGAAAGTTTTACGGTCAACACGGTAAGAGATGCTTATTCTACAAAAGAGCATATCGAATGTACGAAAGAAAAGCTGATGCTGTCATCGGCAGGGGAAAAAGCAGAGTTGCAGCTTAATTCACGTATATCGCTCAAAATCCCCGAAACCAAGCCGCCGATTGCACGATTGAATTCCGCCGTGTTTGTTCCGGGCACAGTCGAATGTAAATTCGTACATTCAAAGGCGGTTTTCAGCGGTATCGGCGAAGCATCGGTGCTTTACATGGCTTCGGGAACAGGGGAGACGGATGGCTTTAATGTGCAGGTGCCGATCGAACTCGTTTGCGACGGCATGCGTTTCGATATGGCTGAAAACGCCATATCTGACATTTCACTGACTGATATGCAAGCTTCGATGATATCGGGAACGGAAATAGAAATACGCGCTTCGTTTGCGGCAGATGTTATTCCGTACACAAATGCGGAGGAAGAAATCGTCAGTGCGGCAGTTGCGTCGGAAAATGATACCATGCCCGAATTCGGTATCATTATATATAATGTGTGCAGAAATGAAAGCTTATGGGATATATGTAAAAAATTCGGCGTCGACGAAAACGATGTACGATCACTTAATCCCGACATGGGCGATTCACCTGCATGCGGCGAACAGATATTTATTTTCCGCAGACTTGCGGTATAACGTAAGTGTAACGCTTTATACTTTAATATATTTTGTAGGGTTCGGCATCCTTGATGCACCGCATACATACTGCAATGAAACGGTTTGTCGAGGACGCCAAACTCAAGGATCGAATCGTAAAGTTTTTATTGTAATAATGTAGTAGGGGACGAGGGAGCTGTTTGCCCCCTCATCTGCTGTTTTACTTCTCGTCGTTCTTGCGTCTGCGGCGGCGCTTGCCGGAGAAAATAATTATCATCGCGACTATCACGCCTATCACGGCGAGGACGAGCAGGTACGGAATCGAGCTTATCAAAAATACGAAGAAACGTTGCAATCCGTGCCATACATCGGCGAAATTGTCGGAGAGGTTTTTGCCGATTTCCTGCCATAAGCCCTGTTTTTCGGCGGCTGTAGTACGTTCGACTTCGCTTATATTAAGGGCTAATGTGGAATAATCGACCTGATTATCAAGCGTGCGGAGTTGTGATTGATACGATTCAAGCTCATATATAACATCGGTAAGCTCGTTACTTATCGCCATGATATCGGAAACGTTCTCCGCGGCTGCAAGCAACTTTTCCAAGGAATCCTTTTGTGCTGTAAGCGCTGAAATGCGGCTCTGCGTATCGACGTAATTAAGCGTTACATCTTCGGTATTCATCTCTTTGAACGTGATATTTGATTCTTTTGCGATAAAATCGGTAAAGCCGCTGCATTTATCCTTTGGGATCCGCACTGTCAGCTCTGCCGAACGCAGAAATGTGTCTTTGCGGTTATTGTTGTACGTTACCGAGCTTTCAATATAACCGCCGAGCGAGGATATCTGCTCATCAAGCGCACGCATGAATGAATCAAAATCCTTTGTTTCAATATTCATTTTGAAGGTTTCGATTATTTTTCTGTCGGGAATGGCATTATCTGAAAGCTTTGATGAAAGAGAATATGTTTCTGCCATGTCAGCGTTTTTCGGCGCAACACCGAGGCTGTCTGAGCCACAGCCTGCAAGGAGTGCCAAAATGGTAAGCAAAACAAGGATAAAACGTATTTTTTTCATAATTTTCACCTCATCTCAAATTTTAAACGAATAATCAGTATTAGTCAATACACTTTACCGAAAATTGCATTTAAATTTATGAAATGTTCTTAAAAAACTTTACTTTTTTATAGGTATTGTGATACAATATAAGCATATTAGTAAGATCGCGTTTTGTACCGGCTTAAGGAGGTATACCATGTCACGTCCTACGGAGTGTACGGTAAACTTGAATAAACTTGAACGCAACTTCTTTGCCGTAAAGAACGCTGTAGGCGATAAAAAGGTGCTTGCGCTCGTTAAGGCGGATGCCTACGGGCACGGCATTCTTGAAATCGCACATACACTTACGGAAGCCGATTATTTTGGTGTCGCAACGGTGGAAGAAGGAGGAGTGCTTCGCAAATCGGGCATAAAGACGCCTGTTTTGTGTCTCGGACCGATTCCCTACGGCAGTGAAAGCGAATGCGTCAAAAACAACATAGAACAAGCAGTGTCAAGCATTTCAGAGCTTGAACGCTTAGAGCGTGCTTGTGCAGAAAACGACGTAAAAGAAGGCGTACATATAAAAGCGGAGACGGGCATGCACCGCACCGGAGTGCGTGCGGGGAACGAACTTAAAGACCTGCTTGCTTATTTGAAAAAGTGCAGTCATTTGTCGTTAAAGGGAGTTTTTACGCACTTTGCGGATTCGGACTCAAACGATGAAGCATACACACGCTTTCAAGCCGAAAGCTTTGCGGTCGCGCTCAAGCAAATAAAAGAAAACGGCTTTGGCGGATTTATTACACATTGCGCGAACAGCGCGGCGATAGTGAATTATCCCGAATACGCTTTTGATATGGTACGTGCGGGAATAATACTATATGGGTATCATCCGTCAGGCAATGCTCAAAAAGCGGTCGACGTTGAACCCGTGCTTGAGTGGAAAACAGCTGTCGTTGCGGTAAACAGCCTGAAAAAAGGCGAAAGAATAGGATATTCGGGCACATATACCGCATCACGTGATATGCGCATCGCGGTACTGCCCGTCGGTTACGGCGACGGCTACAGACGTGCGCTTTCAAATATCGGTTATGTGCTTGTAAACGGTAAACGTGCGCCGATACGCGGTAACATTTGCATGGATATGACGCTTGTGGACGTAACCGATATCCGTGATGCCGATGTCGGAAGCGAAGCAGTGCTTATAGGCGGTAGGAACGGTGACAGCATTTCGGCATACACGCTTGCGGATGCGTGCGGTACGATCCCATATGAAATACTTACGGGTATAACTGCCCGTGTTCCGAAAATTTATATAAAATGACGGTGATATTATGAAAAAACTCGGCAAGTTGACAGGTAAGTTATTCCTTTCGTTTTTGGCTACGGGAGCGATTTCGTTTATAAGCATGATGATCACGCTCAGTGCTGAGATAGGATTTATCTATAAGATCCTTATCGGTTTCCTTTTTATTGCTTTTATTGTGGTCGTTGCGTGGAACTGCGCCCGCAACGCAGGCGAAGATGACAGCAAGAATGGCATATATTCCTGCGTCAAGGGCTTCGCTGCGGGGACAATAACGATGTTGCCTGCGATGATCATGACTGTTTTGTATATGGTCGTTTCGTTCCGAGGCTGGGCGGGTGATAAACGTACACTTGCCAACGGATTGTACATCGTACTGTATCTTATATTCCTTTCGTTCACGCCCATGCTTTCGTCGCTTGTTACATTCAATCCGGCGCTAAGCATAGATATTGCACAGCCTGCGATAACCGTACTTAAGAACATAACAACTCCGAATGCCGTTTCGGCACCGTTGTTTTTAATACCTGCCGCGGCATTTATAATAGCCGCAGGCGCAGGCTACATTATGGGGCATAAGGACAGACAGCTTATTAACGAAGCGATAAAGAAAGTTAAAAAATAACAAAATAATTCATTTTTTATGTTGTGTTTTTTACAATAATGTGGTATTATTATGAATAATAAGTATCTGCTGAGAGTATCAAGCGGAAAATACAGGGGGAAAGGACTGCTTTCACCCGATGGATTAGATGTGCGTCCGACAGCGGGAAGAATAAAAAGCTCGCTTTTCAACATCATAAGAAATGATTTGTACGGAGCGACCTTTCTAGACCTTTTCGCAGGAACGGGACAAATGGGTATTGAAGCGCTTTCCTGCGGCGCAGAAAGTTGCGTGTTTGCCGACAAAGACCCGTCGCTCGTCAAAAAGAATATTGCGCTTGTCGGATGCGAAAATGAAGCGACCGTCATAAAAGGCGATTTCCGAAGTGTTCTGCAAAACACGCATGGAGTCAAATTCGATTTCATTTTTGCCGACCCGCCGTACAACAACGGTTATTACGGAGATATAGCCGCGTTTGCAAAACAGCTTTTAGCCGCCGAAAGAGGAAAGCTGATACTCGAGCACGCAACAGAACTTGAATTGGATATCCCGGACGGATACACGCTTATTTCTTCGCGCACCTATGGGAGCAGAACTCTTACTTTTTTGGAGATAAAAAAATGAGAATAGCCGTATATCCCGGAAGCTTTGACCCGATAACACTCGGACATCTCGATATAATCCGCAGAGCTGCGAAGATGTTCGACAGACTCAATGTGGTCATAATGAATAACGCCGACAAGAAATGCTTTTTTACCGTGGACGAGCGTTTGGAGTTTATAAAGGCATCTGTATGTGATATCGAAAATGTTACCGTTGAGTATTCGGATGGGCTTATCGTTGACTATATGCGTTCTGTCGGCGCTTCTACCGCGGTGCGCGGCTTGCGTGCAATGACCGATTTCGAATATGAGCTTCAGTGGGCGACATTCAATCAAAAGCTTGATTCCGACTTCGAAGCAGTATTCATGATGGCAAAAAGCGATCATAATTTTTTGTCATCAAGTATCGTAAGAGAAATCGGGCGCTTCGGCGGAGATATAAGCAAAATGGTTTCACCTGAAATACATGACGTAATAAAGAATAAATTGATGCTTAAGTAAAGGAGATTAAAAATGGAAAATGTTGTTGCCGGATTGCTTGATGAACTTGAACGTGAGCTGAACAAGACAAAAAAAGGAATTTTTTCAGAAAAACCATCGATCGACGCTGACGCATGTCTTGATATCATCGACGAAATAAGAGAAAGCTTACCGCCGGAGATCGAACGCGCAAAAAATATTATGAAGGAGCGCAGACAAATACTCATCGATGCCGAGGAAGAAGCAAAGCAATGTATCGCGGCGGCACAGAAAAATGCAGAGGAAATGGTTACGGAGCATGAAATAACACGTCAGGCTGAGCTTGAAGCAAAGAAAGTACTTGATATGGCTAAACAGAACGCAAAAGAAACAAAGCTTTCTGCACTCAATTATGCTCGCGGAGTCTTTGACGAGCTAAAAGTTCGCGTAAAGGAAATAGATGAGCAGGTAGATCAGGATATTGCCGATTTCAATAACTGATATCAACTTAATTACGGGCGTGCTGCTTTGCGGTACGCTTTTTTTATTATAACCGCGGTAAGCGTTATTGCTATCGGTGCTATGATACCTGCCCAAAGATAAATCACGGTAAGCAGCATTGAAACAGTGCCTGTCAGAATGCGGTTTAGGATGAATCTGCGCTTGTTTATGCCGCCGAGATACGAAAGGCACTGAGTAATAACGGAAATCCCGCCGAACGAAAGAATAAAGCTTATGAGCGGAAGATATTTTTCACCATAGCCGGCAAGGATCTTTATGCCGCACGTAAATTCGATACAGCCTGCAAGCAGTCCGTTGAATGGCGGGGGAAGCTTGTTTATGTTCGTAAGTGTTATTATCAGCCCGAAAAAAATCATGTAACCGCAAACGGAAAGTACGGCATCAATGCTGCTCATAACGGCTTCACCGATAGTGCCTTCCGTTTTACCGTATATTTTTGAATTTTGCTGTTTAGGCTTGAGAATAACGGAAAATATTATTAACGAACATACATGTATAACAAATAAAGCTCTTCCGATAGCCGAGTTGCCGAGCAATGTCGTTCCGACGGAGCCTATAATAAAAAGCGGACCGGAGGAATAACAAAGATTCCCCAAAAATTCTCTGTCATCGGTCATGTCGGCAACAGTTCTGCTACCGCTCGGAAATCCGCATATGAGGCTTATGGCAAGCGGAAATGAAGCGTTTTCGTCGATGCCGATAAATTTCATTACGGGTTTAAGCAGAAAAGTAAAAAAGCGAGCTCTGTTTTTGAAGCAAAGCATCTTACTTACTATAAAAAACGGCAGCAACACCGGAAGTACGGATGTATACCACAGCCGTATCGTTTCGTTTGCCGAAGCTATTGACATTTCGGGAAAAATAATACATATTATCAATATGAGAAAATATAACATTGCTCTGTCTCCGTATTTACATATTATTAAGGAGTATGTGATTTTATGAAAAAAATCGGATTGGCTCTCGGCGGCGGTGCGGCGCACGGCGTCGCACATATCGGTGTACTGCAGGTTTTGATTGAACACGGGATCCCGATTGATTATATAGCGGGTTGTTCGGCCGGTGCGATAATAGGCGGACTGTATTCAACCGGCAGTGATATGTACATGGCGGGAAAGCTTGCGACCACGATAGATATGCAGTCGTTTATAGATATCACTATCCCGCGAACGGGCTTTATTAAAGGAGAAAAGGCGGAAAAGCTTGTCGATATGCTGACAAAAGGAAAAAATGCTGAAGAATGTGATCCACCGTTCATCGCCATAGCCTGCGATATCTTGAGCGGAAAATGTATAACTCTGTCGAGCGGCAGAGTATCGAGGATATGTCATGCAAGCTTTGCCATGCCGGGAATATTCGAACCGGTAGAAATCGACGGCATGCAGCTCATCGACGGCGGCGCAATGACGCGGATACCGTCGGAACAGGTACGGAAAATGGGAGCGGATTACGTTATTGCGGTCGATGTCGGCTATCAGGGATGGGGGCATAAACGCGCGTCCAATATTATGGATGTGATAATGTCGGCATTCGATATGTGCGATTGGGAAGTGACAGAGCAAATGTACAATAAGGCAGATATAGTCATAAATCCCGATTTGCGCGACATTCCGATGACCTCACTTGAAAAATCAGTCGAGTGTCTGCAACGCGGACGCACCGCCGCCGAAGCAGTAATAGAAAAAATCAAGATAGATATTTAGGGGTATAGCAAAGCGTGCCGCCACTTTTACTGCGCATCGCACAGAATAAAAATGCAGTGCCTTATGCAAATTTTTGCACAGGCACTGTGTATTTTTATTTACGCTATAAGGCAGGAGCGCGGTAACAGAGCACCTTTCATATGGGGGGGGCGGAGCTCTGCAAAAAGCGCTTACAGCTCCGATACGGATGCTATGCTGTTAAAAATGTTCAGCCAATGCACCGGACCGCCCGTGCCGTTATACGGCAGGCGCTCGACTTCAAGCTCTTCTATCTTATCTATTCTGCCCTCAAGGTAATCGGCAAGCGTGCGCTGTGCCGAAACGATACGGAATATCATTCCGCCGTAATGACGGTCTGCCACATCCCAACCAAGCGGCTTATATATCTTATACCAATTCTTGCGATGCTCCTCATGAAGTGCTTCGAATTTCGCCTTGAGTGCAGCAAGGTCACCCGCAAGATACGAGAGTGTTTCTTTGTCACCTGCGGTATATGCCTTGTACAGCTTGATGCCAAGCTCTGATTTTATCGAAAGTACTTCGGCGGCGAGACGGCTCATACGAAACATATCGTTGAATTCACCGTTTCTTGTTTCGGCGACGCGAAGCTTTTGGGCAAGTGCTTCATAATGCTCATTCATGCTGTAGCCTTCAAAATTCTTATCAAGAATACCGCACAGTACATCCTGCCACATAAGCTGACGCGATGTATTGACATTGAACGAATCCGGCTCGCCCTTGCACTGCGGAGTATTATCAAACATATCAAGTGCGCGGAAATCCTCAACATTACCGCCGGTAATGAATGCGAAGTGATCGGCAAAGGCTTCATAATCGAATTTTTCGGAATATCCGCATTCGGCGTATATCTGTGCGCCCACAAGATTTACGGTTTGCATTATTTCCGCACCGTGATCTCCCCACGTCGTGATGAATACATCCCGCACGCCTCTCTTTTTACATGCATCAAGCGCCTTGACAGACGACGAAAGCGTATGTTCAAATGCAAGCCCGTAGCCGAACCACGCCCAACAGCCGCCGGCATATACTATATTTTTACTGAGTTTGAACTGACGGTCGAGCAGAACATTTATATCGAAGCCCTCGCGTTCGTCAAAATCGCCGTAATACCAGAATACACAGTTCATGTTTTCCGGCACGGCTTCCGAAAGTTCGGGCGGCAGTTTCTTGTTTTTATCGTAATACTGTTCGCCGAAGGGGGCGAAGAACATATCGTCCCACATGAGCGGGATCAGCCCGTGCTTTTTCACGATCTCATTGACTTTCGGCAGATGGGCTTTCATGATCTCAATGGGCGGGACGTAGCCGTGCTTGCGCAGGAACTGACCGGAACCCAACTGCCAGGCTTCGTCCATGCCGATGTGGATCTTTTTCGACCGGAACGCCGAGGAGGCCGCAGTGATCAGATCCTCAATAAAGGCGTAGGTCTTGTCTTCTCCCACCAGCAGGCAGGCGGGGTAGTCGGTAATATCCTTATAAACGCTCCAGCGCAGAACGCCCTCCAAATGGGCCAGCGTCTGGATGCAGGGATACATTTCGATGCCCAGCGCGAAGGCGTAATCGTCGTATTCCCGCAGTTCCTTTAAGGTGTAGGTGGGGCGCATATAGCCGACAAAGGGCTGCCCCGGGACTTCAATGTTATCTTCCAGATACATCATGCAGGTGTCCAGGCCCATCATCGCGAGTTTGCGGAGCGTATAGAACATCGTCTTTTTGTTGAATGCGCCGTTGGCGTGGCAGAGGTCGAACATGATGCCGTTGGTCGCAAACTGCGGCTGTTCGTGAACGGTCAGCGCGGTTTTGCCCTTATACAGGGCTTCGGCCAGAAGCGTCAGCCCCCGGAAAAAGTGGCATTTTTTCTGATAGAAAATGTCACAGTGCGTGCCGTCGAACAGTACGTCCAGCGTGGGCGCCGGGCAGGCGTGGGCAAAAACGGGCAGACCGTTTTCGGCTATGGTGATATGCAGATCGTTTTTCAGCGTTTCAATGCCGTCCGTCAACTCACCGGCACCGATAAAAGAAAGAGCGAATGGTTTGTTCATCGCTTTGCCTCCTTGATGATTGTTGCCTTTATTATAACAAAACAAAAAATGAAATACAAGGGCGATTTTGCGTTCTTATTGGTATATTTTGCGGCAAATAACGGAGAAAACTCCACGCTCCGTTGAAAAAGATTTGCCGACAAGGTGCTATACAAACGGCAAAAACCGTGGTACAATACAAAAAAGACGATCAGGAGGCGGAAAATGAGCGTAGGAGAAAAAATCAGAACGTACCGGAAAATCGCGGCGCTGACGCAGACGGAACTGGCGGAATTGCTCGGCGTATCGGTGCAGGCGGTGTCCAAATGGGAGACCGGGGCCGGGATGCCGGATATCGGGCAGATCGTACCGCTGGCCAAGATCCTGAACGTATCCACCGACCGGCTGTTGGAAAACGACGACAGTGACGAGTTTGCGTCCATCCGGCGGCAGATCCGCGTCAGGAGCGATTTCTGGAGCGGGGAAGAGGCGGAAAAGGCCTATGAACTGGTAGAACCGTTTTTCCTGAAAGATCCCGGCAACACCGAAGCGGCGCTCTACTGCCTGCAAAGCATCACGGGGATCCTCGCGGAAAA
>JAZRXI010000098.1:0-29318 GCA_045600145.1 Clostridia bacterium
TTTCTCGGGTGACGGTGCCATTGACGCACTTGTCGATCTCTACGCGTTCGGCGAAGACGAGCTTATGAACGCATCACTCAGTATCAAAGAGGATATCCGCTGCGGCGGTATCGCGTTCGCGCCGAAATTCAATAAAAGCACGATACAGTGGGACTATTTCGCATGGCGCATAATTTGCATTTATATCCATTTCAAGGCTCACGGAGACACCGATTTCTTAAAACGCTATTTTGACGAGGGCGAAAATGCGCTTTTGTGGCAGTTGGAGCGGCGCAACAAGTTCGGTCTGATATTCCAAAAGCCGTGCTTCGTTTCCACCTTCAGCTATGTGCTCGGTCAAACCGAATGGACATGCTCTCCGCACAGGCTCGGTGAAAAGGTCGCACTCAATGTGCTTTTATACGAAAGTCTTGTCGCTATGTCGGAAATGGCTTCCGCCATTGGCGAAAGCGAAAAGGCATGCGAATGGAACAGGCTTGCAAAAGAAACAAAGGACATTATCAACGAGCGCCTGTGGAACGAAGAAAAGCAATGTTATATGGATTCGCTTGATACATTTGTCGCTCAGGACGGCAATGTGCTTGCGGTGCTGTTCAAGGTTGCCGGCGGTGAACGTGCAAAGAAAGTGCTTGCGACCTTAAAAAAAGAGCTGTGGTCACCGTACGGATCTGCACTTCTTAACGAATATGTAAGTCATGTGCGCGACGGAAACAAGACCGTTTCGCCCTTGATGGACGCTTATGAATGCATCGCGCTTTTCGAAAACGGTATGCCCGAAGCAGGTCTTGACCTTATCCGACGCTGTTGGGGCACTATGATAAAAAAAGGCGCAGAAACTTTTTGGGAATTTGCCCCGAACGACAGCACAGGCAGATGGGATATCCCGTCGCACGCATGGTCATCAGGCTGTACATATCTTTTAAGCAAATACATTATGGGCATAAAAGCCGTGTCGCCTGATTTCGGCTCGGTTATGTTTGAGCCGAACGTGTGTGATCTGACAAATATAAAAGGTGTCGTACCGACAAAGCACGGTCTCATTGCGGTTGCTTATGAAAAAGCGGGAACAGTAAACAAATTCACGCTTGCCGTTCCGAAGTCGGTCAAGCTTGAATACAGGCTTCCCGAAAACAGCGATATCAGCATCACAGTTTACTGATATTTCAATAAATAAAAGGAGAAAAACATGAAAATCATTGACCTCATCCGTGCAAAGCAAGCGCGACCGCTTGAAAACCGTCAGCCCGTGATCGCCTTTTTCGGTGACAGCGTCACACACGGTTGCTTTGAAACTTACATGAAAGGTGAAAGAATGGAAACCGCGATGTACCCGGAAGAGGTATACCACGCGAAAGTACGCAAAATACTTTCCATGCTGTATCCCGAAGTTCCCGTAACGATCGTAAACGGCGGCATCAGCGGTGACAGCGCGTCGCAGGCAAAAGTACGTCTTGACCGCGATATCCTCAGCTTTGCTCCCGATTTGGTGGTAGTCTGCTTCGGTCTTAACGATGCCACGCGCGTCGGTGAAGGTCTCACGCCGTTTGTTGAAGCACTGGAAGAGATTTTTGAAAAAATCCGTGCGACAGGTGCCGAAGTGATATTTATGACACCGAATCTGCGCACCGATGTGCTTGATATCCCATTTGCCGACGAGCCGCTCAATGCCTGTGCACGACAGATCGTCGAAAACCAACGCGGCGGGTGGCTGACCGCATATATGGACGAAGCCCGTGCGCTCTGCACACGCCTCGGCGTACCCGTCTGCGATTGCAACAAGCTCTGGCTGACAATGAAAAACGCCGATGTTGACATCAATCACCTGCTCTCAAACCGCATCAATCATCCGACGGCGGAAATGCATTGGCTTTTTGCCTATGAGCTTGTAAAAACGATGTTTGAGGCGTAATGAACTCAAATGATGAAACATTCCGATGTCTGCTTTTGCAAAAAAACGCGGCGTATGTAATTTTTTCGACATATGCCGCTTTGGATATATTGCTATAGGTAAAGCAACGCGGAGCGCAATAAAAGTTTTGGCGCGCTTTTACAAAAGCACGGGGCAGAGTCCCAAGAAGGGAAAGGAGTCCCCCCGCCCTGTGTTGTCCTACTCAAAAAATCTTTTTCCGTTGGCGAGGCGGAAAGCGTCATGCTTGATAAAGTTTGCGACGCGGCGGGTCGTCGGCTCACCGGAGGAAGTCATCATACCGATAAAGTTCGGCAAATTTTGCTTTGCGGCATATTCACACAACGAATCCATATTAAATGCCGTGATGCCGTTCCCCGAATAAATGATATCGTTTTTAAGCCTTATAAGACATTCAAATTTCTTTTGCGCGTCAGAACGTAAATCACGCCCGTATTTGTCTTTTAAAGGATTCATATATTCGGTAAAATTTGCTTCGATGACGATGTCATCGGATATGCGCTGCTCGAATATCTCGGGCTGACGGTAATACTGTTCGCCCGAAATTATCGGTCTTGCGCTCATTTTGCGGCATGCGTCAGCAAAGAAATTCAAATCACGCCAAAAGTTTTCCGCGCCGCGTACGATAACATACTGATAATACTTCTGCGCTTCGACAGTTTCATCCGCAAAACCGAGATGAAAATATTCCGGCTTGCCGAAAAGCTCACACATCTCGCAGATGAGCTTTGCGCCAAGCTCACGGTATTCGTCCGTTGAAAGCATCCTGCTGTACTCGCCGAGCCATGTATCATGCGCCGCAGAAAAATCAAGCTTGGGTATGGGTGTTAATCCGCGTGAACGCATGTATTCAATAAGCTTGCGCATTTTTACTTTCGTCAAGCTTCCCTTTACTGCCAACTCAGGTGCGTAATCGTAGATAATGCCTTCCGCAACCTCAAGAATAACAGTATTTATCCCCTGTTCCGAGAGAAAATCGCATATTTCCACGAAAACATCTTCATCAAAGTAAAGAAAATCTCTTTTTTGTTTGTCGTCCTCGGTAAATGTTATCTTATATCCCTCGTCAAACCAAATGTTATAGCCAAGGCACAGATGACACGCCCACATTTTATTATTCATTATTTATGCTCCTTCCCAAAATACTTGTCTATTGCCGCACCGAAAATATCTGCCTCAGCAAGATGCTTAAGCTCATCCGTTTTTCTTGTGCGGAACCACGGTGCAGTCAAAAAACCTATCACTCCCGGTTTGTCCTTAAGCAAATACATCGTGTCATCGGCATTTTGCGTGTTATAGTATGTTGCACATGTCGGAACCTGTTCAAAGCCGTTGTCCGCATATGCAAAATACGGCGTTGTATATGCAAGCTCGTGAGCGTTCATAAGATGCGTATTGCGAACACGGATATAGTTTGCGGCTGAAATTATCGCTTCCTTGGGGTAATTTGCAATAGCTTCATCAAGCTTGAACGTCGCCGTATCGCCCCACAGCCACGGGCGTACACCGTTTTTGGTGCAGCATGAAGCAAGATATCTTATGTCGTGCCAATACAGATCGCCCTGACGCATACAAATAAAGCTTCCGCCCGCCATTTCGGGCCACTCCTCGTCCATACCGAGATGAAAATAATTCGGCGTGTCGAACAGCTCACACACCTCGTCGATGAGCTCCGCGACCACCTTGTAGTAGATTTGCGTCGATACCATGTGCGAATACTTTCCGAGCCAAGCATCGTGACGCGCAGAAAAATTCAGCTTCGGTATCGGATTCATTCCAAGCTTGCGGATGCGATCAAGCTCTTTTTTCATTCTCTCCTTTGACCATGCTCCCTTGCACGAAAGCTCGGGATGCGATTCATATTGTATGCCCTCACCTAAATCAATAACAAGCGTGTTGACACCCGACGCGGCAATGTGCGCAGTCACTTTCTCCCACGAAGCATCATCAGTGACAAGTGTGTCAGACCAACGTCCCAGCGGAACGGTGTTATCGTCCTCTTGCTCTTTCCAGAAATTTTGTCCGAGATGGATCAAATATGCAAAAATCATAAAAATTCTCCTTTCACATAACGAATACACACATTATTATATTCATAAAGCAGTATGCCGCAATGTCAAAGAAGAATTATTTTGTGTCATTTTTTCATTATTTTTAAGAAAATGTTTGACATGATATGAAAAATCGGATATGCTGAAAAGGAGGTGACGGAGATATGCGCAAAAAGAATTATCACATTGATATCGGCTATTGGGATCAGCCGCTGTTTCTTGATTCGTTCAACGTTTATCAGATAAGTGACTGTTATTGTACATCGGCTCACGAAATCGCACAGCACAGACAGCTTTGCCACGAAATAACGTATATCGTAAGCGGTTGCGGAAAGTTTTACCGTAACGGACGCGAATATGATGTAAGCGAACGCATGCTTTTGCTTGCGAAAAAAGGCGATTATCGCAGAATTGTTTCCGATCATAAGCATCCGCTTCGGCTCATTTGCTTTGCGTTCAGCTTCAACCGTGACAGCACTGATTGGCAGTATACGGAATCAATAAGCCGTATGTTTGATGAGCTTGATGAGCCGATCGCGCACTCTTGCCGCGACGTTTATCCTCCGCTCGCTTCGGCGGTCGAGGAAGCCACCTCCGACAATGTGCTGTCCGTGCCGCTCATCAAGGCATATCTTCAGCAGACGTTGATATTCACGTTCCGCCATTTTTGTCCCGAAAATGAGCTTCGTCCGGTCGTGCACCGTCAACCGAATCAGCTCATATACGATATCATACAGTATATCGAAACCTACATATACGAAATACATTCACTCAAAAGCATGGCTGACGAGCTCGGCTACAGCTACGGGTATCTCTCAAAAAAGTTTTCCGATATGATGGGCATGACGATAATGAATTACTACACCGCACGGAGATTTGAAAAAGCGGCAGAGCTGTTGAAAGCAGGATATTCAACAGCCGATACCGCCGAAAAGCTATGCTTTGCCGATACACAATCATTTTGCAAGGCGTTCAAAAAATTCTATCGCACAACGCCGGGCGAATACGGAAAAGCACATCAGTCATAAAAATTCCGCGAAAGCACTTCTGCCTGCCATTCGGGTGAGAGACTTGTAAAACGTGCCGAAAAGCCACACACGCGCACGATGAGGTCTTGATGTTCCTCCGGATGCTTCTGTGCGTCAAGAAGCTCTTCCTTTGTAACACAGTTCAATTGGAGCGACATCATCGACGTGTTTGCACACGCACGCAGGAACGCTTCGCAGTTATCAAGTGTCATCCGAGTTGACGGAAGAATTATATTTACAACTGCATTGCCGCCCATTTCACGTGCATCAAGTGCTTTGAGGCTGTTGACGACCGATGTGACGTTTGGTATCTTGTGCAGTCGTGACGGTGTAAGTCCCTGTGAAAAATAATCACCGTTTTTGCGTCCGTCAGGCGTTGCAAGCGTTTGTTCGCCCCAAAAGCGTATTTCGGTATATGTAAGATGTCCGAGGTCTATGCGTCCACCGTCCCAAAGCGTCTCAAGCTCCCCAAGTGCAGTATACAGATCATGATTGAATCTTTGTGCAAGCGCGGACGATTCCGTGCTTTCGTCTCCCCAGCAGTGACAGTGCATGGCATCGGCACGCATGATGTCTTCATTTTCCCAATTGTTTCTGACGGCGTGCAGAAGCTTTTTGAGTGAATACTTTTTTTCATCAAAGCAAAGCGTCTTTATTGCAAGCAGTGAATCAATTATATTAGGGAATCCCACACACTGATAATGTTCGTTATGATACTTGCATCCGCCGTTCGTCAGGTCTTTTTTGTTTGCAAGACAGTCAACCATAGAAGCCGATGTCAGCGGAACGGGGTCTATCGTATGCCACAACGGTTTGCCCTCAAGCGTTATGCGGTCACGCGCACTGAAAAGCTTTTTGCAGTTTTCAAGCGTTATGTCATATACCTCATCAAAGCTCTTTGCGTCGTCAAAGGGTTTGAAATCTATCTCAACATACTCATCTTTATCCTTCATATCATGAACGGAGTATTCGAACGCCTTGAGCAGATTCACGTAATTGCCGTGGTCATCCATGAAGTCACCGTTGGTCATCAACCCCCAGCACCCCGTAACAAGATAATCACGCGCGTCACTGAGTGAGAAGCCTGCGTTGACAAGTGCGGGTACGGATGCGTCATCATTCTGGTATAGCACTACAGTTGTGCCTTTTATCACGCTTTCGTTTATCGCATCAAGATACTCTTTGGGTGAATCTGCCCCAAAACGCACTTTGATTTTCGGAAAAATCACCTTGTGCTCGCGTGTAGCACGCAGGAACATTTCCGTAAGCTCATTCCAAACGGGCTTGCCGTTTTCGTCACAGCCTCCTAACGTGTATGTGTTCTCGAGCTCGTGGTCGGCATAGCCCACCATTTTTATATCGTGGTCATAATGCAGATCCCACGTTAAAAGAAATTTACATATGAGGTCATACGCCTCACCTTTCGTTAATACACCGTTTTCGATATCGCGGGTATAAAACGGCAAAAGAGTTACATCAGGACGTCCGAAGGTGTTATATCCCACGCCCTCAAGTGCGCCGCTGACCGTTCGAGTAAACGCAAGAATGTTCAGCGCTTCATAAAATGTGCGCGGTGCGTTCCACGGCGTATACAACGCCGAATCCGCTATGCGCAAAAGATTTTTACGTTCTTCGCCATCTGAGCTTTCAGCCATTTCTGATGCTTTATCGGCAAATTTTTGAGATATCCGTTTCATTGCAAGCAGACCTGCCTGAACGGCTTCAAGAAAATCTTTTTCAATGCCTGTTACGTTTTTTGCCTGCTCTGACGCGGTATCGTAAAGACTTTTCAGTCCTCCCGAAAATACGGGCTTGCAGTTGAACATAAAATGCTGCATACAATCGCTGAACGGTCCGCATATGAGATAAAGCAAGTTTTCCGCCTGCTTATTTTTAAGCTTCATAAGTTCAGGAGCAAGCTCCGAATAAAGATGATTGTACCTTGCAAAATTCCACCCACCCGCGTGTCTGTGCCCGTGGAATGAGCCGCATCCGTCACAAACGGCTATCATGGTACCAAGCTCATGGTAGAACGGCGAATTGCGAAACAGCACCGGCTCAGCGTATTCGGCAATGGTTTTGTACTGCAACGCCTTGCGCTGATAACCGTTCATGTCCGGCGTAACAAGCGAATCAAGCACGGCGAACATTTTTTCACCAAAGGCGTCCGCCATGGCATCTATTTTGTTCAGGTAAAAATCATAAAGCTCATTTTTCAAATTTTCCATAATCTCACCTCGCAAATATTTTAATACTCTTTATTTGCAAAGTAAATCGTTGTTTTAGGAAAAATAGCATTTTGCGGAAATTTACTATTGAATTTTTGCAATTTTTCTGATATTATTTTGTATAGGTGATGTAAAATGATAGCTCTTGATAAAATTATACGGATATACCGCTTCAGCATTTACAAGGATAAATGGGTACATAGCGGCGGCAACGACAATTTCATCGCATACAAGCTGTATGGAAGCGCAGTTCACAAAACCGATCGCGGCGAAATGATTTTTAAGAAGGATATGATAATGATCGCAAACAGCAGTGACAGTTATGCCGTGACGCACAACGAAAATGATATGGCAACACTTGCAGGTGGCTGTATCGCAGTGCATTTTACGACGCTCACGCCGTTTGAAATGCATCTTTCAATGTTTGATTGCTCCGCCTACCCGCAGATAAAAAACGAGTTTTTCAAAATACTTGATGCATGGGCTCGCTTCGAAGCCTCCGGCGCGCCCGCGGATGAATACGAGTGTATATCTCATTTTTATTTGATAATATCGCTGATATTCAAGCTGAAAAACAAGAAAGAGTATTCGAGGATATCCGAGGCAAAAGACTTTCTTGAGCGCAACTATATGAACAGCATGCTCTCCGTAACCGACGCCGCGGAGCATATCTCTCTGTCGCCGCGCCGCATGAACGAGCTTTTTCTTGCCGAATACGGTCAGACACCAGCAAAATATCTCAATTCCGTACGCCTTGCCGCCGCCGTCAGCCTGCTTGATGACAATATGAAAATTTCCGAAATAGCTTCGCTCTGCGGCTACTCAAGTGCAAATTATTTTATAAAAGCATTCAAAAAAGAGGTCGGTGTCACGCCCGGGATGTTCGGGAAAAAGAGATGAACAGCATTGCGGTGAAAAAATAGTTGACACCGAATCAAACACTTTCATATCCCGCACATTTCGTCAAAGATGAGTGCGTGATACAGAGCCCAATCCTGGTCGTTTGCCCACGGGTCGATGAATTCACCTGCTTGACCATTTGACGTGTGCGGTGTGAACAGTGCGCATGTCGCACGCCCACTTTCTGCAAAGAGGGAAAGTGAAGTACGCATTGCGGAACGAGCTTTTTGTATCAAAGAAACTTCATTTTTACATATTCCCATATTTGCATATAACAGCGCTCCCGCGGTTATCCAATAGTGAGGATAGGTATCGCCGTAAAGACGGCGCTTTCCGAACCAGAAATCGTCCCAATGGTGTATTGAGGCGGCGTGCATCCGCGCATCGGGCTGAAATCCGGTGAAAGCATCATGCAGTGAGAGATGCTCTTCTGCCGCATGGAGATATTTTTCTTCTTTGGTGAGCATATACATCTGGCACATTATCATGCCGGCGGGCACTACTATGTTGTCTTCAAAGCGCACTTCAAGAGACGGATAGTCGGTACCGTTTTTTAAGATGAATCCGGCATTTTCGGCGAACATTTCAAAAAGTTCATCATATTCCGGCTTCATTTCCGCCTGCTTCAGACAGGCAAGAGAATCGGTTATTTCCATGGCGAGCGGATAAAATGTATATCCGCCGTGCAGGTATAGGTCACGGAATGCTTTTACCATACATTTGAGCCAACGCACATCGTTTTCGAGTCGGTAAAGCTCGCGGAAGAACGAGGCGTACCATGCGTTGTTATATATGCGGCGTCGGTGATTATCGCGGTGAAGCTCGTTGAACACTTCTCCTGTTTCTTCGTCGAAATGCTCACGCAGAACGAAATCGGTGTATTTTTTCAAGCTTTCGTGCAATAGCGGATCGTAGTCACGTTGCAGATATATCGCAATCAGAAGTCCCATTCCTATGCGCTCGCGCCCTGCATTGTGATTTGGGTTTTCCTCATATACGCGTGTGTTTGTTTCGTTATCGTATATGAGATATGCACCGTCAAGCACGCCGCCGTGCTCCTGTTGATTTTTTGCTATGAACTCGCAACGTGCTTTTACAAGCTCGTTAAGTGTCGGCACGACCTGATACCGAAAAAACGAATCGCCGTAATTTACCGTGTGATAGCCTTTTGTGCATTTTGGCATAACTTTTTTGCTGTCAATATATATTTCGGGTACTTCGTTATCGAAAAAAGTAAAGTATTCGGCATGCACTACAGGCTGATATTTGTTAAGTGCGCTGAAAAAATCACCGCTGTATTCAAACAAAACGAACGAAAGGGTATAGCTTTCGTGAGCTTTTATCACGCACGGCGAAATGAGAAAAAGAAAATCGCCGCGGTCATTGCTGTTGTTTTCGCGTTCGATGCTGTAGGCGCAGAAGCTTCCGCTGGTAAGCGCAAGCCCGAGATGCGGAGGCATCGCATTCATCCTTACCGCGTTTACCCATGAATTTTTGCCGCCGCACCACGGGTGAACATGGCAGTGCTTTTTTTGACATGTGCGGGCATCCTCATATGAATCGTTGAACGGAAGCCATATGCCGAGGTCGCCTTTTGCGACTGTAATATCGGAATCGTTTGTGTTAGTAAAAGTATATTTTTCAAACAGCCTGTTGCCGTTAAGTTTACGGGAAATTTTTGTGATTATCTTTTTTGGCGTTTTACATTCACCCCAAAAATGAAATTCGCCCTCGATCCAATTCAAATCGGGATCGTAAAGATACAGCGAATCGAGAGTACCGTTGCTTAGTTCGTGAATTTTCATATATCGCACCTCAAAACTATTTTATCATACCTTCTGTTAAAAGTAAACGGCAAAAAATACTTGCGTGATAGGCTGTTATATGCTACAATATCTTGAGAAATGAGGGATATTTTATGAAAATTTTCGAAGAGCTTCAGGCACGCGGACTTATCGCGCAGGTAACTGACGAAAACGAGATACGCGAGCTTGTCAATAACGGCGGAGCTAAATTTTATATAGGCTTCGACCCGACGGCAGACTCACTGCATGTCGGACATTTTATGGCGCTTTGCCTTATGAAACGTTTGCAGATGGCGGGCAACCGTCCGGTAGTTCTTGTCGGCGGCGGCACGGGCTATATCGGTGATCCGTCTGGCAGAACCGATATGCGTTCTATGATGACTCCGGAAACCATTCAGCATAACTGCGATTGCTTCAAAAAGCAGATGGAACGCTTCATTGAATTCGGTGAGGACAAGGCGATAATGGTAAACAATGCCGATTGGTTGCTTAAGCTGAACTATATAGACATGCTCCGCGATGTCGGCGCATGCTTCTCGGTAAACAACATGCTTCGCGCCGAGTGCTATAAACAGCGCATGGAAAAAGGACTTTCGTTCCTTGAATTCAATTACATGATAATGCAATCGTATGACTTTTTGTATCTTCATCAAAAGTACGGCTGCAACATGCAGTTCGGCGGCGACGATCAGTGGTCGAATATGCTCGGAGGTACTGAGCTTATCCGTAAAAAGACAGGCGAGGATGCCTATGCAATGACGATAACATTGCTTCTCAACAGTGAGGGCAAAAAGATGGGCAAGACCGCAAAAGGTGCGGTATGGCTGGATCCCGAAAAAACCACTCCGTTTGAGTTTTATCAGTATTGGCGCAACGTTGACGATGCCGATGTAATGAAGTGTCTGCGCATGCTTACGTTCATACCGCTTGAAGAAATCGACAAGATGGATGAGTGGGACGATTCGAGAATAAACGAAAAGAAAGAAATACTTGCCTATGAGCTGACAAATCTTGTTCACGGCAAGAAAGAAGCCGATAAAGCGCAAACGGCGGCACATGCGCTTTTCAGTGGCAGTGACGATGCGAATATGCCTTCAACGGAGCTTGAGAATGTTCCGGCAGAGGGTATGATGATACTTGATCTTATGCTTGCGTGCAAGCTCGTTGCAAGCAAGGGCGAAGCAAGAAGACTTGTTCAGCAGGGCGGCGTAACGGTCAATGAGGAAAAAGTAACAAGTGCCGATACCGTGATAACATACGACGCACTCCGCGAGGGCGTTAAGATACGCAAGGGAAAAAAGGTATTCCATAAGGCAATAGCAAAGTAAATATAAAGAGCTGTCATTTTTTGAAAGTGACAGCTCTTTTTTAGCTTTTGCAGGCGTCAGATTATCACGCAACGCTTTGTGACAGAAGAAATAAGCTCATCGGCAAATATCATTCGGTAAAGTATTTGCGGAAATCCTTGACGGAGTTTTTTTGTGTTTACGGCGTATACGAGTGCCATACCGTACCCGGGTGTCATGTGCTGCATATCGTAGCGCATCACATTGTACAGCTTGCCGTCGGGGAAGACAACAAGACAGCCCTCGATAGTTCCGATGCTTTCGCCTGTGGGCAGGCCTTTCCATGTTTTGTCGTACTTTGTGGGAGTGGAGATATCTCGGCTGTCGGCATCAAGCAGGTCGGCATCAACAGGCGCCGAAAGCACCGCGGCCGAGTAAATATTCTTACTTGAACCCCATTCGGCGGTGTTCCATATGCGCCCGCCGTATTCTACAACGAGCTGCGGATTGCGATGCCGTCCGAACGCTTTCGCCTTGCCACCGCTGCCGCGGAACAGTGTTGTCGGCGCACTCCATGTTTTTCCGCCGTCATCGGAGCGACCGATAAGGATATTGCCGAATTCGGTCGAAGCACCGAACATATACAGCGCACCGCGGAAAATAAACATCTTGCCCAGAAGCAGGGGAACAGCTCGGAAACATGTGTCCATGTTTTCCCGTTGTCGTCTTTTTGTTTTCGGAGGAAAAAAATATATGAATTGCCTTAATAAATTCTGTATTTATCAAAAGGACGATAAGTGCATGCTTGATGAAATAGATGTTGATGTAAGCGGATGCTGTCAATCTGCTATCTATCCGGATATTTCCGATAAGCTTTTAGAATGCGAAAAAGAAAAATCACGAAAAGCACTTCATGGAGAAGATTGGGAATGAAAATGGTGGGGAATATAGCACGGTATCATGCCGCAAGGTCGCATCTTCAGACGGAACCGATATCAATTGCCAAGATAAAAGTAATTCAAAAAGCGGCAAGCTCAGATTTTGCAGAGCGAGTTTTTGTTTGAAAATCATATCAAGTCACGGGTACGTATTTTGACGGGCATATGCCCCTACATTGCTTAAACGCATAGCTAAAGATGCGATTGGACAACGAAAAAGATATTTCGGGAAAATGATGGGTGGTATTGAACCCGCGTAAAATCACGCAGAAGGCGTGGATATCATCAATCCCGAAGGGATTGTATCTCATCAGCCCGAAAGGACTGAATATCATCAAGCCGCAGAGATTTTATACACGCCTATGGCGTGATGAGATACAAAGGCGGCTTGCCGCCTTTGATGATATACCGCCTGACGGCGGATGATATACCAAGCCTGCGGCTCGGATAAAAAAACGACAACTTTCTGTCGAAAAGTTGTCGTTTTTTGGCACCTCCTAGCGGATTCGAACCGCTGTTACCGCCGTGAGAGGGCGGTGTCCTAGGCCACTAGACAAAGGAGGCATAAAAATGGCTGCGGAACTAGGATTCGAACCTAGACAATACGAGTCAGAGTCGTAGGTGCTGCCATTACACAATTCCGCAACGTCAACATTAGCAATTATATATTATTCGGATTTTTTTGTCAAGCGTTTTTTTGATAAAAAATAATAAAAATCCGGGATGCCGTCTGCGCCCATTCTAACACCCGTCTCTCGACAGGTGGGTGTGCCGTCCGAAGTGTCTGTCTTCCACTGGCATGATCAAAGAATCAAGGAGGCATGACATTGCTACGGTAACTCTATTAAGCACTCCCTTTTTGCATAATGTGGGTATTATACATAAAGCGCATAACGGGCAACCCAGACATTTATTATTATATACATTTATTGAAAATATTCAAGTGTTTTAATACACGAAATATCGGAAAAAAACAACTCTTTTGTTTTATTTTAACGTGATGTCGATATGCGTCGAATAAATCTCGCCTTTTTCAAGCACTTTCATGTCTCGCTTGGTTTCCATATCGTCGATAATTTTATAATATGCAGGCACGCTCATCCACGGCTCGATGCATACATACGGCGCTTCGGTCTCGGGCTTGTGCCAGAAGCCGAGGTATTTCATATCGGGGTAATATACCGTTACGCTTCTTGACGATTTGTCGGATTTCAGCGTTACGGTGTCGCACATCTTTGTGATGAATATGGCATCGTTGTCGAATAGATCGTGCTTCAAGTCAAGACGCTTACCGTCATTTAATTCAAACGGCTCCGTACCGCCCGAAACAGCGGTGAAGCAGGAATCAAACAGTAGCTTTTCGGCGGGAGCTTTTTCGGCAAATTCAATATAATAATCGGCAAACGTGCCGTTATCAAGCGGAACGTTGAAGCCCGGATGTCCGCCGAACGCGAAGTACATAGTGTTATCGCCGTTATTCTTGGCGGAATACTTCATTTCCACGGTATTGCCCTTAAGCGTGTATGTAACGCGGTATTCAAAATCAAAGGGATATATCGCTTTCGTTTCGTCATTCGCCTTGAGCAGGAAAACGATGCTGTCGGCAGACTTGCTTTCAACAGTAAAAAGCGACTTCTTGGCAAAGCCGTGCAGTATCATTTCATAAGTGTTGCCCTTGTACGTGTATTTACCGTCTGTAAGTCTTCCGCAGATGGGGAAGAGGTTGCATGCTCTGCTTGCCCAAAACTCGGGATTTCCCTGCCAAAGGTATTCACAGCCGTCTTTTTTGATTGACATCATTTCGGCACCGAGATCGGCTACGGTAAGTTCAATAATACCGTTTGAAATAGTATAATTCATTATTAAACACCTCTTTTTTAAGTTCGGTACTATGATATCACATATCGTTTCGTTTTGCAATATGTTTGTTCGATTTCCTTAAAATATGTTTGTTTAATTACTTGCAATTTGCTGTATTATGATGTATAATTCTGAAAAATACTTCTAAAGGAGTGCTTTACATGCTTAAGCTCGTTACATATAATCTGCGCTGCCTGTGGCTGGCACATGAGCCGTGGGACGGCATCAACAGCTTTGTTCACAGAGCGGGAATGATACTTGATACTATCGATACACGCAAGCCCGATGTGATATGCTTTCAAGAGGCGGTGGAACGCAGCAGTACTTTTCTGGAAAAGCATCTGTACGGCTATGATTTTCTTTATCACGGACGCAATACGGATATGCTCGGCGAGGGACTTGCGATAGCATGGAATAAAGAAACCACAGAGTTCCTTTCGATGGATTGCTTCTGGCTTTCTCCGACGCCTTATGTTCCGGGTTCAAGATTTGAAGAACAGAGCGAATTTCCGCGCATATGCCTTTCATTTATGCTTCGTGAAAAATCGACAGGAAAAGCATACAGAGTATATGATACGCACCTTGACCATATAAGTGATAAAGCACGTATACTCGGCATAACACAGCTTATGGAGCAGGTAAAGTCCGACAGCGAAAAAATGCTGTTGCCGACATTTGTGCTTGGCGATTTCAATGCACAGCCGGGAAGTGAGCCGATAAAATTTATCGAAGCGTTTTCTGATTTTGAGGTCAAGGAGCTTACGGCGGATTCGGGCGTGACGTATCACGGCTTCGGCAAAGCGACACCTGAAAAGATAGATTATATTTATGCCGATAAGGCTACCGCCGAACACCGGTATACTATGTGCAAGTGGGAAGAATGTGAGAACGGGATATATCTTTCGGACCACTATCCCATTGAAATAAATATAGAGCTTTAAGGAGATAAAACAATGATAGAATTTAATGAGAAAACAAAAATGTTTTTCCTTGACGGAAAAAATATCACCTATGCAATGTTTGTAAATGACAGGGGATTTATGTCGCACCTGTATTTCGGCGAAAAGATACCGCATGACGATATCCGCTATACGCGCATAGGCGGCGGACAGTCGATGATAGTGGACAGAATGTATCAGGATTTTGCACCAGAAATAACGTTCTTCGGAACGGGTGACTACAGAGAAGCCACCGTTGCGCTTGAGGACGAACGCGGAAGCAGGCTTACCGAGCTTTTGTATGCAGGCTATGACGTTCTTGATAAAAAACCTGCGATATCGGGAATGCCGTCGCTTGACGGCGGCGAAACGCTTGTTATCCACCTTGCCGACAGCGTCACGGGATTTGCGGCGGATATGTACTATACGGTGTATGACGACTGCGATGTTTTGGCACGCAGGATCGTTTATAAAAACGGTACGGCTTCAAAGATAAGACTTGACCGCGCATATTCGTTCGCACTTCAGCTTCCCGAAAACGATTATGAAATAACATCGCTTTACGGCGTTTGGGCAAAGGAAAGATATTTACAGAAAACAGGACTTCATCACGGCGTTGTTTCGATAGATTCAAAGCGTGTATCGTCATCGGCGGTGCTTAATCCGTTTATGGGCGTATCTAAACCGAATGCAACTGAAGAAAGCGGCGAGGTATGGGGCATAAGCCTTGTATATTCGTCGTCGTTCGTGCTTAAGGCACAGAAAACGCCCGCAGGCGACGCGATATTCACGGGAGGAATAAACGATTTTGACTTTGCGTGGACACTTGAAGCGGGGGAGAGCTTTGAAACGCCCGAAGCGGTCATCGCATATTCTTCTGTTGGCTTCGGCGGAATGAGCAGAGCATTCCATGATGCTTTCCGCGAGCATATCATCAATAAAAAATACGTGTACGCCAAAAGACCGATAGTCATAAATAACTGGGAAGGGACGTCCTTTAATTTTGATGAGGAAAAGCTTAAAAGCATTATCGACGGCATAAGCAATACGGGCGTTGATACATTCGTGCTTGATGACGGTTGGTTCGGTGTGCGCGACAACGATAAATCGGGCTTGGGCGATTGGGATATAATAAATCCCCAAAAGCTTCCGAACGGGCTCAAGGGCATTTCCGATTACGCGCATTCGAAAAACATGAAATTCGGACTTTGGTTTGAGCCGGAAATGATCAGCGAGGATTCCGAACTTTACCGCAAGCACCCCGATTTTGCCATAAAAGCGTTTGACCGTCCGCACTGCCACGGCAGAAATCAATGCATGCTCGATATTACCCGCGCAGATGTACGTGACTATATCGTAAACGTCATCAACAAGGTAATAAGGGAAAACGGCATAGACTATGTAAAATGGGACTGCAACCGCAGTGTAACGGAATTTGTTTCGATCGCACTTCCCGCGGAAAAGCAAAAGGAATTTGCTCACCGTTATGCTTTGGGACTTTACGATATGTGCGAGCGCATCATCAACGGAAACCCCGATGTGTTCTTTGAGGGATGCTCGTCGGGCGGAGCGCGCTTTGATGCCGCAATGCTTTATTATTTCCCGCAGATATGGACGAGTGACGATTCGGACGCTGAGGAACGTACGTTTATTCAGCACGGTACAAGCATGCTTTATCCGCTTTCGTCGATGAGCTGTCATGTAACGAAATCGCCTAATCATCAGGTACACAGAGAAACCTGCATGCAGACACGAGGCGATATAGCGCACCTTGGCGCGACCGGCTATGAGCTTGATTCCTCGTCGTTTACCGATGATGACAGAGATGCGGTCAGAGCGCAGGTAAAGGAGTATAAGGAGTGGAACGAACAGCTTGTTTTAACAGGCGATTTGTACAGGATAGAAGATCCGTTCGAAACCAACTTCTTTGCGCAGGCGGTGGTTTCCAAGGATAAATCACGTGCCGTACTTGTGTGCTACAGAAGAATGGGAAGCTGTAATAATGAGATGAAGCATATCGTCATGTGCGGGCTTGATGAAAATATAAAATACCGTGTAAAAGAGCTCAACAGCGTTTTCACAGGAAAAACGCTTATGCACGTAGGACTTGTACCGCAATTCCCCGTGGGAGATTTTAAGACTGTTAAGTATCATTTTGAAAAAGTGTGAGTGGCAGGGGAAACCTTGCCCCCCTGTACCGCCCCTTGCACGGGATGTCGCATCGCATTCTGCGGATGCATGACACGAAGGAGCGGAATTACTTTGTTGCCGTTTCCGAGAAAAAGAGGGGCGGGACAGCGTCACACTGTTATTGTTATTTGTCGGCGTGCAGTTTTTGGTTATCAAGCAGTTTCAAAGATTTTGCAATGCCCATAAGCTTCATTTGAAGCCCGGCTACATAGGTGCTTGTGCCGATGCGATCTACTATTGCATCCAATGCGATGATAAATGTCATGGCGTCAGAGGGGATTTTCATTTGCGTCAGCAAAACCGCAAATGACGCCAGAACAGCGCCGGGCATCGGCGGAGTAGCAATGGAGATTATGTAAGTAGTCACTGCAAGGATCAAATATGAAGATAACGAGATCGGAACATTGAAAATCTGTGCCGCGCAAAGGACACCTATCATAAAAGCCATAACGGCACTCGGCATATATATGGTTTGCCCGAGCGGAATGCCGACATTGATGACCTGTCGGTCGATTCCAAGCCGTTTTTCACAAGTGTTAAGATTTTCCGGCAATGCTGCCGATGATGAAGCCGTAGATACGGTAATTATAAATGTAGGCATCAATTTTTTTACAAGCAAAAGCGGCGATAAGCGATGGCGCGCCGACGTGACCAGTACTTGGATCACCGAATAAACGACGCAGAACAATAGAAATACCAGCGGATATTTATAAGCATTCAAGAAATGGGAAAAATCGCCTACCGCGTTCAGCCTGAACAAGCTCACAAACACTACAATAGGCATAAGCTCGATTACTTTTTGAATAAGCTGCTGGAGCAGTTCGGAAAGCTGTGTTATGATGTCCACAAGCTGTTGCGATTTCGGCCCCATAACAAGAAGTACAACGCTGACGAACATGGCAAGGAAAACAATTTGCATCGTGTTTCCGGTAGAAAACGTCTCGATAATGTTTGTGGGTATGATGCTGACGACCATTTGCCACAATGATGAAAAATCTGCTTGCCATGCCTCGCTTCCCGAAAGTGGAAAAAAGAAAGGTAACGCGACAGTCGTCAAGGCAGTGACGATAAACAGCCCCAAAAGCAAGTGAAAAATCATTTTTCGTCCCACACGGTTAAAGGTGGATATATCTCCAAGCCCACAAACTCCGCTTGTAACGGACAGTAAAATGAACAATGCCGACAAACAGCTTAAAAAGCCCATAACTGCGTTTTGAACGGGGGCCAACCATAAATCACAGATATCGTGAGTAATGGTGCCGGGGAGTAACCGCGCCAGCATTCCGAGTCCGATACCAAAGACAATGGCTATCAGTATTTTCGTCAGAGAAGACAGCTTTTTTATCTTGCCTGCGGTGAAGGTCACTTCATTGTAAGAATGGCGATAATTCCACACAGGAGCTTTTCCCATGTTTTCCATAAGATTGTGCATCAAACGGTCATCCTCGTCCAAATTATCAAACGGATCACAGGACGCTCCGGCGACACGGAGAATGATCCTGGAAGCTCCCATGCGCTTTTCAAGATACATTTCAAATTTTGTATTTTCGCCGAATTTATGCTGATATGTAAGTAAAACCTCTTCCGCTGCAAGCTGTAATCTAAGTGCATCTTTTTTGTCGATCCCGTTATTGGACAAAAAAGCGGCGGATAGTTCCGTTGCATTCATAATATCTTCGGAAGATAAATTAAATACCGTCATTTATCAGTTTGTCTCCGTTTCCTATTTTTTTACGTGTGTTTACGCAATTTAAAAACAAAAACTGATCTTTGTAAATCATGCTTGATTTGTTGAAATCATTATGCCATAACTCCCACTGTAAGTCCATGAGATTGCCGTTCCGCGATGCGAAAAAGTGTTTGGCAAAAGGCATAATTTCAATCTATTTATTCAACGATAAAGTATTGTTATCGGCAGCGCAAGAGTGCCGCTGTAACGAATATATGTGGAGGTCATATATGAAGAAGTCTTTCTCATCTCTATGGCAAGGCGATTTGCATCTGCATACAAATCTTTCATTCTGCGCACCTGCCGAAACTTTGCCCGACGATTATCTGCCTTACTGTGACGAAGAGAATGTACGGGTGCTCGGCATATCCAATCATTTGTACAAATCTGACATGCTGGAAGCCGAAGGAATGCCGGAGCGGCGCGGTGCAGATTACGCAAAACGCATTTTGCCTCGTTTAGATGCTTTGCGGCAGCAAACTGATATCAAGATTCTTTTTGGGTGCGAGGTCGAGATCTTTGCCGGGCAGGAGCCCACACTTTCCCGAGAAGAGACAAAGCAGTTCGACTATATGCTGATTGCGGCCAGTCACATTTGTAATGTCATTGATGAATATAAAGACTTTGATTTGTCCACTCCCGACAAATTGCGGGAGTTGTTGATCGATCGTTTTCGTTATGCGTGTTTGTTGGATTATCCCGTTCCTACTGCCATATGCCACCCACTGTATCCTATTTGCAGTCCGTGGGAGCAGGAAGTGGTCGATGGTATCTCCGACAGCACCCTTGCGGATTGCTTTTCATTGGCGGCGGCACACAATGTTGCCATTGAGATTCATGCGTGCCTTTATCGCAAGGGTACGGCTTTGGACGAAGAAGGACTTTCTTCGTCTTATCTTCGTTTACTTTCGGCAGCCAAAGCCTGCGGATGTCGTTTCTATTTCGGCTCTGATGCGCACACAGCAGAAGCGTTCCGCGGTGTTCACGCTCTACTTCACCGTGCGGCGGAACGGGCAGGAATCACCTCTGATGACATGTGGCAGTTTCTAGATGAATGATATCCTTATGCATTGTGTAAAGCTTTAGCAACCATTTTTGCCGGAAAAGCACACTAAGACTTTGGATAAAAATAAAGTAAAAAATTTTGCCCTGCATTTACAAAAGCGGGCAACAATGAAGGGGAACAGCGTCCCCCCCTACACGCGAAAAATCAATAAATCGGGAATTCGGCGCAAAGCTCCTGAACAGCCTTGCTGACGCGCTCCTTGCTTGAATCGAAATCGTGAATGATGTCGGCTATCCAGCCGGCGATAAGCTTCATTTCGTTTTCCTTAAAGCCGCGAGTGGTCACGGCGGGAGTACCTATTCTCAAGCCGCTTGTAACGAACGGGCTTGCCGGATCATTCGGGATCGTGTTTTTGTTTGCAGTGATGTGTACATCGTCAAGGCGCTTTTCAAGCTCCTTACCCGTTATATCGTTTTTAAGAAGCTTAAGCAACATAAGATGATTATCAGTACCGCCGGAAACGATATCTATGCCGTTGTTCATAAGCTCTGTCGAAAGCACAGATGCGTTGGTGACTATCTGCTTGGCGTATGCCTTGAAATCGTCCGTCATCGCTTCACCGAGCGCCACCGCCTTAGCGGCGATGATATGCATAAGCGGTCCGCCCTGCGTACCGGGGAACACGGCCTTGTCTATTGCCTTGGCGTACTGTTCACGGCAAAGTATCATTCCGCCGCGCGGTCCGCGCAAGGTCTTATGTGTGGTAGTCGTAACGACATCGGCATACGGCACGGGCGAAGGATGTACGCCTGCCGCTACAAGCCCTGCGATGTGCGCCATATCGACCATAAGATATGCGTTCACCTTGTCCGCTATCTCGCGGCAACGCGGGAAATCTATTATTCTCGAATAAGCACTTGCGCCGACAACTATCAGCTTCGGTCTGCATTCAAGTGCGATACGTTCCATTTCGTCGTAATCTATCGTTTCGGTCTCATCGTTCACGCCGTAAGGAACGACATTGAAATATTTCCCCGAAATATTTACGGGAGAGCCGTGTGAAAGATGTCCGCCCTGCTGAAGATTCATGCCCATAACGGTGTCACCGGGTTGAAGCAAAGCAAAGAACACCGCAAGATTCGCGCTTGCGCCGCAGTGAGGCTGAACATTGGCATGCTCTGCGCCGAACAGCTTTTTGGCACGCTCGCGCGCGATATCCTCCACAACGTCAACATACTGACAGCCGCCGTAATAGCGCTTGCCGGGATATCCCTCGGCATATTTATTCGTAAGCACACCGCCTGCCGCAAGCAAGACCGCCCTTGAAACGATATTTTCGCTTGCGATAAGCTCTATATTATGTCTCTGACGCTGTAATTCCTTATCACACGCGCCGAAAACCTCGGGATCATAGTTCTGTAATTCATCAAAAAAGTTCATATCGTTCATACCTCCGTTTCGCAGTAAATACAACGGTACACTTTATTTTCCTTATCGGCAAGCCTGAATATGTGGTCAAGCTCTTGCTCGCAAGAGGTTATGCACCGCGGATTCTTGCACTTTATAACATTTTTAAGTGTTTCGGGCATGCTGATCGTAAGCTTATCGGTCAACACACCGTTCTTTATGATGTTGACCGTTGCGCCCGGATCAACAAAACCGATAACGTCAAAGTCAACATTTATATCGGCATCGATTTTAATAATATCTTTTTTGCCCATTTTTTTGCTTGAAACGTTCTTCATGATCGCAACGGGAACATCAAGCTTATCAAGTGAAAGCAGCTCATAGAGCTTCATTCCGCAACCGGCGGAAATATGGTCTATAACTATTCCGTTCTGTATCGAATCGACTTTCATTTTCCGGCCTCCTCAAGCAATTTGAGAATAAGTGCCATGCGCATATATTTGCCGTTAAGCACCTGCTTGAAATAGCAAGCGCGCGGATCGGCATCAACCGCGACGCTTATTTCGTTCACACGCGGAAGCGGATGCAGGATCGCAAGATCACTTTTTGCATTTTTCAGCTTTTGCGGCGTAAGGATATAGCTGTCCTTTAAGCGCAGATAATCCTCCTCGTTGAAGAAGCGTTCACGCTGAACGCGCGTCATATACAGGATATCGAGCTCCGGCATCGCTTCCTCAAGGTCCGTGGTTTGAACATACTGTATATGCTTTGCTTCAAGCCCTTGGCGCACATATGTAGGCACTTGAAGTTCTTCGGGCGAAATAAGCACAAAACGGATATTTTCATAGCGTGAAAGCGCATTGATGAGTGAATGTACCGTTCTGCCGAATTTGAGGTCGCCGCACAAGCCCACGGTGAGATCACCGAGCCTGCCCTTTTCACGGTAGACCGTCAAAAGATCGGCAAGCGTCTGTGTCGGGTGGCAGTGTCCGCCGTCACCTGCGTTGATAACGGGTATCGAAGCATTCTGCGACGCGACGAGTGCCGCGCCCTCCTTGGGATGCCGCATTGCAATTATATCGGCATAACAGCTTATAACTTTAGCCGTATCGGAGACGCTTTCGCCCTTTGATGCCGACGATGTAGCCGCATCGGTCATCGAAAGCACATTGCCGCCAAGCTCATACATTGCCGCTTCAAAGCTCATGCGCGTGCGTGTGGACGGTTCAAAGAAAAGCGTTGCAAGCTTTTTGCCACGGCAAGTCTCACTGTATTTTTTCGGGTTTTCTATAATATCAAGTGCTGTGGAAATAAGCCCGTCAAGCTCCTCCACCGAAAGGTCGCATATATCTATGAGACTTCTCATTTATTTATCCAGCTTTCATCCGAAGGATCATTTCTGAACGCTATGAGCTGACGCACATTTTCGGGTTTGATATATCCCTGCTCCGCCGCGACCTCTGCTATGCAGTCAAAATCCGTAAGCGAAATATTCTTTACATTCGCTTCCTTGAGGCGGTCAAGCCCCTTCTGCATACCGTAGGTGAATATCGACGCGATGCCGAGTACCTCCGCGGCTGCCTCGCGCAGAACGTTCACGACCTCGATAACGCTTCCGCCCGTTGAAATAAGGTCTTCGACAACAACGACCTTTTGTCCTTTTTCAAGCTTGCCCTCTATCTGATTCTGTCTGCCGTGATCCTTTGCGCCCGAACGCACATATCCCATAGGCATGCCGAGCAGATGCGCGGTTATAGCCGCATGCGCGATACCTGCCGTTGAAGTACCCATAAGCACCTCGGCATCGGGATAATTTTCTTTTATAACTGATGCAAGTCCGTTTTCGACATCATTGCGTACCTCGGGTGCGGTAAGCGTAAGACGGTTATCGCAATAAACCGAGCTTTTGATGCCGCTTGCCCATGTGAACGGCTCTTCGGGACGGAAGAACACCGCCTTTATTTTTAACAGATCCTTTGCTATTACGGTTTTGATATCCATTGTCTTCTCTCCTTTTTAATCAACAAATTCTTTTATGCAGCGCTCATATGCCTGTACGGGATCGGGCGCGGCTGTTATCGGACGACCTACGACTATATAATCCGAGCCTATCTGCTTTGCCTGCTCCGGCGTCATTACTCTTTTCTGGTCGCCCACATCGCCGTCGGCAAATCTTACTCCGGGTGTTACGGTCAAGAAGTCCTTGCCGCACACGTCATGCACCTTGCCTGCCTCAAGCGGTGAGCAAACAACGCCGTCGAGTCCTGCATCCTTGGCGTTTTGCGCGTAGTGCATAACGACCTTATCTATCGGCTCATGTATGAGCAGATCGTTTTCCATCGCTTCCTGGTCGGTCGATGTAAGCTGTGTAACGGCTATGAGCAACGGACGTGTGCCGTCGGGACGCGTAAGTCCCTCAAGTGCCGCCTGCATCATCTTTTTTGTGCCGCCGGCGTGCAGATTGCAGATATCAACATCAAGTCCCGAAAGCACCGCCATTGCTTTTTTGACGGTGTTGGGGATATCATGAAGCTTAAGATCAAGAAATATCTTATGTCCTCTTGCTTTTATCTCTTTTACTATTGTCGGACCCTCCGCGTAGAAAAGCTCCATACCGATCTTGACGAACGGTTTTCTGCCTGTAAATTTATCAAGGAACGCAAGCGTCGCTTCCTTTGAAGAAAAGTCACATGCTATTATGACATCTTTTCCCATTTTATTTCACTCCTCCGATAATATCGCTTAAATTTGCAATGCCGTATCTGTCCATCGTCTCCGGCAGGGCATTTATTATATCACGGCAGATGTACGGGCTAACAAGATTCATCGCACCTATTTCAACTGCCGTTGCGCCCGCAAGCATCATTTCGATAACATTTTCCGCACTTGCCACGCCGCCCATTCCCACAACGGGTATTTTTACCGCCTTGGCGACCTGATATACCATCCTGACCGCCACCGGGAATATCGCAGGTCCGGAAAAGCCGCCCATTGTGTTTTTTATAACGGGACGCTTTGTTTTCAGGTCGATGCGCATCCCGAGCAGAGTATTTATAAGGCTGATGCCGTCAGCGCCGGCATCCTCGCACGCCTTGGCGATATCGACTATGCTTGTCACGTTTGGTGAAAGCTTTATGATGACCGGCTTCGTTGTAACTTTTTTGACTGCCTTGACTACTTCGGCGGCATTCTGCGGAGACGTGCCGAAGCTCATACCGCCGCCGTGAACGTTCGGACAGCTTATGTTTACCTCAAGCCAGCCGACCTGTTCTTCTTTATCAAGCCTTTGACACGTATATGCGTACTCATCAACGGAAAATCCGCTGACATTTGCCATAACGGGCTTGAAAAAGCATTTTTTTAATTTCGGAAGCTCCTCCGCTATGACCTTATCGACACCGGGATTCTGCAAGCCGACGGCATTTATCATGCCTGATGTGCATTCCGCGATACGCGGAGTGGGATTGCCGAAGCGTGCTTCCTTTGTCGTGCCCTTGAACGAAAAAGTTCCGAGACAGTTTATATCGTACAGCTCGGCAAACTCATAGCCGTAGCCGAACGTGCCCGAAGCGGGGATAACGGGATTGTCAAGCGTTATCCCGCAAAGCTCAACGCTCAGTTTTCCCATAGTATCTCCTCGTTTTTCAGCACAGGTCCGTCCTTGCATATGCGCTTGAAGCCAGTGACCGTTTTGCATGAGCAGCCCATGCACGCACCGAAGCCGCAGCCCATGCGTTCTTCAAAGCTGAACTGTCCCGAGGTCACTGTCTTTGAAAACATAGCCTTGAGCATAGGCTCGGGACCGCAGGTATAAAAATATGTATAATTTTCGGGAAAAGCATCGGTAACGAAGCCTTTGATGCCGTAGCTTCCGTCAACCGTAGTGACGGTAACGTCTGCACCGAGCTTTTTGAACTCATTTTCGTAAAAGACTTCTTCTTTTTTATTGAAGCCGAGTATCACGCTGACTTTTTTTCCGTCGGCGATAAGCTTTTTTGCGAGCATGTACATCGGCGGAACGCCTGCACCGCCGCCGCAGAGCATCGGATATTCGCCCGCGCATGACATATCGTAGCCGTTGCCGAGCCCCGAAAGCACATTGAGCGTTGCACCCTTTTGCATCGCACTCATTTGTTTTGTTCCCGCACCGACGACCTTGTATATGACGGTAACTGTGTGTTCATCACAATCACACACCGATATCGGGCGGCGCAGGAATTTGCCCTCAAGGCTGATATTTATAAACTGTCCCGGTGCTGTTATTGCCGATGTATCGCCCGCAAGCACCATTTTATATACATCTGCTGTAAGCGGAGTATTCTCCGTTATTTCAAAACTGCTTTCAAGCATGGTTTTCCCTCTTACGCATCTATGGTCGATATCGTGAGCGTTGTCTCCTCAAGCACGTCAAGCAGAACGCGCACGGTGTCGAGTGAAGTGAATATCGTTACATTGTTTTCGGTCGCACAGCGGCGGATGGCAACACCGTCATCGTAATGCACGCCCGAGAGTATCGCACGTGTGTTTATTACATAGCTGACGTAGCCTGCGCGGATGGAATCAAGTATTTCTTCACTGCCCTCACTTATCTTGCCGCGCACACGCGTGTGGATGCCGTGTCCCTTCAAGAACTCGGCAGTGCCGATGGTGGCTTCTATATTGAAGCCCATGTTGTAGAAGCGTCTTATAAGCGGCAACGCCTCTTCCTTATCTTCATCGGCGAGCGTAGCAAGCACAGTGCCGTAATTCTGAAGATTCATTCCCGATGCGGTAAGTGCCTTGTACATCGCGCGGTGGAGCTTATCGTCATAGCCTATCGCTTCACCCGTCGATTTCATTTCGGGCGAAAGATATGCGTCAAGTCCCTTTATCTTGTTGAATGAGAATACGGGTACTTTTACATAGTAACGCTTCTTTTCCGTCGGATACAGCTCAAATATTCCCTGCTCCTTCAGCGATTTTCCTAAAATCACCTCGGTAGCGATATCGGCAAGGCTGTAACCGGTCGATTTGGAAAGGAACGGTACTGTTCGTGACGAACGCGGATTTACCTCAATGATATATACGTTTTCATCCTTATCAACGATGAACTGTATGTTATAAAGTCCCTTTATCCCTATGCCGAGACCGAGACGCTTTGAATAGTCAAGTATCGTGCCCTTGACCTTGTCAGATATCGAGAATGTCGGGTATACGCTTATCGAATCGCCCGAATGTATGCCGGTACGTTCAACAAGCTCCATGATGCCCGGTACGAATACGTCAAGTCCGTCGCATATGGCATCGACCTCGACCTCCTTGCCCTGAATGTACTTATCTACAAGCACGGGCTTATCCTCATCTATTTCGACCGCGGTCTTAAGGTAACGACGCAGATGCTCATCCTTTGACACTATCTGCATAGCTCTGCCGCCAAGCACGAACGACGGGCGTACAAGCACGGGGTAGCCGATCTCGTTTGCCGCGCGAACGCCTTCTTCGATATTGGTAACGGCGCGTCCCTTCGGCTGAGGAATGTTCAGCTCCTTAAGCACCTTTTCGAAGCTGTCTCTGTTTTCGGCACGCTCTATCGCGGCGCAATCCGTGCCGATTATCTTTACGCCTCTGTCCATAAGCGGCTGTGCAAGATTTATTGCCGTCTGTCCGCCGAGCGATGCTATAACGCCCTCGGGCTGTTCAAAATCTATTATCGCCATAACATCTTCGGGTGTCAGTGGCTCAAAATACAGCTTATCCGCTGTGGTATAGTCCGTTGAAACCGTTTCGGGGTTGTTGTTTATTATTATCGCTTCGTAGCCTGCACGTTTTATCGTCTGCACTGCATGAACGGTCGAATAGTCAAATTCCACGCCCTGACCTATGCGGATAGGTCCTGCGCCGAGAACGACGATCTTTCTCTTATCAGTCAGACGCGAATCGTTTTCACCCAAATAAGACGAATACAGATACGCGATATATTTGCCTGTGTGGAGCGTGTCAACCATTCTGAACACGGGTGTTATGCCGTTTTTCTTGCGCAGAGCATAGACATCGGTTTCTTTCATGTTCCATGCGCCTGCAATATATTTGTCGGAGAAGCCCATTGACTTCGCCGCCCTGAGCGTGCGCAGCTCACCGGGCTTTGCGGCAAGCAACTTTTCCATTTCAACGATGCACTTGAACGATTCAAGGAACATTTCCGTTATCATCGTCACTTCATGGAGCTTTTCAAGGCTCGTGCCTCTGCGAATAAGCTCGAATATCGCATAAACGTTGTCTGCCTTGAATTCGCTGATATAATCAAGCAATTCATCATCCGTGAAGCTGTCGAATTTCTTCATGTGGAAATGGCATACGCCTGTTTCAAGCGAACGAACCGATTTCAAAAGACACTCGGTAAGCGTTGAGCCGATGCCCATTACCTCGCCTGTCGCCTTCATCTGCGTGCCGAGAGTATTCGGTGCTTCGGTGAATTTATCGAACGGGAAGCGCGGGAACTTGGCTACTATATAGTCAAGGTTCGGCTCGGTCGCCGCCGTGCCGCCTGCCACGGGGATATCCTCAAGTGCCATGCCGAGCGCGATCTTTGCGGTGACACGGGCTATGGGATAACCGCTTGCCTTTGACGCAAGCGCCGACGAACGTGAAACGCGCGGATTGACTTCTATCAGATAATACTTGCTTGAGTTTGGATCAAGCGCGAACTGCACATTGCAGCCGCCGGATATCTTAAGCTCACGGATTATTTTTATCGCGCTGTCGTTGAGCATCTTAAGGTCATGCTCATTTAATGAAAGTATAGGCGCAACGACTATCGAATCGCCCGTGTGTACGCCGACGGGGTCGATGTTTTCCATACCGCATATCGTTATGGCGGTATCGTTTGAATCGCGCATTACCTCAAATTCTATTTCCTTGTAGCCCTTTACGCTCTTTTCGACAAGCACCTGATGTACCGGTGACAGCTTAAAAGCGTTGCTGCCTATTTCGACAAGCTCCTCTTCATTGTTTGCGAATCCGCCGCCCGTTCCGCCGAGTGTGAACGCAGGGCGCAATACAACGGGATAACCGATGTTAAGTGCCGCTTTTTTGGCTTGCTCAAGATCGTACGTTATCTCCGACGGAATTACCGGCTCGCCTATGGACTGGCACATTTCCTTGAAAAGCTCTCTGTCCTCGGCACGCTCGATGCTTTCACTGCTCGTTCCGAGAAGCTGAACGCCGCACTCGCGCAGGATACCTTTCTTTTCAAGCTGCATCGCAAGGTTCAGACCCGTCTGACCGCCTATACCCGGAACTATCGCGTCGGGACGCTCATAGCGCAGTATTTTTGCAACATATTCAAGCGTCAGCGGCTCCATATAGACCTTGTCCGCTATCGACGTATCGGTCATTATCGTTGCGGGATTGGAGTTGCACAGGATGACCTCGTAGCCCTCCTCCTTAAGTGCAAGACATGCCTGTGTGCCTGCATAGTCAAATTCGGCAGCCTGTCCTATTACTATGGGACCCGAGCCGATTATAAGTACCTTTTTGATGTCTGTTCTTTTTGCCATATATTTCTACCTCCGAAAATCAATAAATTTTTTTACCGTTATGAACCGTCATCGCGCACACGCCGTAAAGCTCTGCGCCTTCGAACGGTGTAGCCCTCCCCATTGACAAAAAATCATCGGGACACACTTTTTTCTTTTCATCAAGCACCCATACCGTATAATCGTTGTCCGCAAGCGGTATTCCGAAGCGCTCGCGCGGCTTGAATGCCATAAGTTCGATAAGCTTTTCAAGTGTTATGATGTTTTCCCGTACAAGATATGTGTACAGCACCGGGAAAGCCGTTTCAAGTCCGACTATCCCGAATGCGCTTTTCTCAAGCCCTTTGGATTTTTCCTCGGCGCTGTGCGGCGCATGATCGGTCGCTATCATATCGACCGTGCCGTCAAGCAAGCCTTCGATAAGTGCTTCACGGTCTTTTTTTGATCTCAGCGGCGGATTCATTTTGAATCTGCCATCGTCGCGCAGGTCATTTTCATCCATAACAAGATA
>JAZRXI010000099.1:0-9010 GCA_045600145.1 Clostridia bacterium
GGTACAGATAACTGGCTCCAAATACACCGAGCTGTTTCGGTCCGGTAACGGTATGCAACTTTCTCGCCCGCCGATACGCCAACATTACTGTTGACCGTGTGATGGACTTTTCTTTTCTGGTAACGAACATTTCGTTGCCGACGATTTGATATTGAAATTCCAAACCATGCGCTGTAGAAAACGCACTATTCTGATGCTCTTTCAGATTCTCCCAAAAGGCATTCTCGTCATCGTTATAGATACTTATGTTCGCAAATCTACCCATTTCAATAATACCGCTCTTTCCCGCTCGCCCACAGGAATCGTCCGAAATGTTAAGTACTGTTATCGACTCACAAAAACTTTTTTCGGCTTTCACAATCTCATAAAAGTGCTTAAAACCCTGTCATATCAAGGCATTTCGGATTTTGTCCCTATTATACCTCCAGCATGTAAAGTACTCCGTGGGGTTCAAGGCTATCAAAATCCGCGATCGGATCTCCGATGGCTTTATACGGATAATCTTCTCTCAAGTACGCCGGAGTCGGTTTTTCTTTTTTTTCTTCAACAGGTATCCGCTGAACTTTCTTTTTTGCAAACATAACAAAGCCCCATTTAATCAATCAACAATTATTTCTCATTTTCCTAAATTTTTATCGGCAAACCAACTGCGGCCTAAAAAGCAATATTTTCTAAGTCGAGCACTTCGGAGGGGCACATGTGCCGGATGCGCACCGCCGATAAAAATATCCAAAATCAACCAGTATCTTTTGTAACTAGAGATTATAACCGGCATGATATTTTATAACAAGACGCAGACGCTGAGCTTGAAATAAGACAGCCATCAACTCTCGCCGATTACTTTTTAGCACAACAACTGACATTAGAATTGACGCTTACATCATACAACATTTTTCCCGTATTGTCAACACCAAAATATTGAAAACTGGCATGTGACTGCCCCCTGCTATAGTATTTCATGGCAAAAAAACACGAGGCAAATAAAATATTATCATTGACTTGTGACTCGTAGGCTGATAGAATATATAGGAACGGAGGTGCTTCTTTGTGCAAAAAATCTACATAGGTGCAAATTATTATCCCGAAGATTGGGATGAGAAAAATATTTCTTGGGATATCAAAAAAATGAAAGAAAATGGTTTCAATGTTGTAAGAATAGGAGAATTTGCTTGGGCGAAAGACGAACCAGTCGAAGGCAAATTTGATTTTTCATGGTTGCACCAAGTAATCGACCGTCTCGGTGAAGCCGGGATAAAGGTTATCATGGGCACGCCGACGGCCACTCCGCCGCACTGGCTGTACAAGAAGTTTCCCGACATGGCAACAGTCAACGCGAACGGTATCCGTACAAGCCACGGCGGCAGAAGACATTGCTGTTCGTCGAATCCCGATTACAACCGTTATTCCGCAATAATTGTCGAAAAGCTCGCCATGGAATTCGGTAATGACAAAAACATAATCGGCTGGCAAATAGATAACGAGATATATCCATCCGCCCCCGGTTGTTGCTGTGAGCATTGCCTCAAAAATTTTCATAAAAGATTGAAAGAAAAATACGGAAGCGTCGAGAACATCAACGCTGCGTGGAATCTGAATCTTTTCAGCCAAAAATACGACAGCATAGACGATATCCCCGCCCCCGTGAACGCATGGCACAACCCTCATATAAAGCTCGAATGGAATCTTTCTCAAGCCGAAAACCATGTAGATTTCGTACATATGCAGGCAGATATCATCCGCAAATATTCAAAAGCTCCCGTCGGCACCGATACAGTCCCCGGCAATCAAATCGACTACCGAAAGCTTGACGGACATCTCGATGTTGCGCAATACAATCATTACAACACATACGATAACATATCTGACCCCGCGATGTGGATGGATTATCTGCGCAAATTTTCAAGACTTCCGCTGTGGAACACCGAGACAGACCCGTGCTGGAACGGTGCAACATCGCAATATTTTCCGATGCAGAGAGAAAATTTCAAATACTTCAGCACATGGCTTCCGATGATCTGCGGCGGTCAGGCAATTCTGTTCTGGCTATGGCGCACGCATTGGGCAGGTCACGAGCTGATGCACGGAGCAATATACGATTCCTGCGGACGTGAGACCCATGCCAACGGTGAAATTCGACGTGCTGTCAAGGACATTGCCGCATGCGAAGATTTCCTTTCCGAAACAAGTGTAGTCAGTGATACCGCGATACATATGAGCTCGTTGAATTGGAATATTCAGCTTTCGCAGGATATCATCCTCAATCTTGAGCACGGAATAACAAATCTGAGCCAATTCTATTCGACCATGAACAGATCGGGCATACATCCCGACGTCATTGACCTGCGTGAAAAGCTCGACGGCTATAAGCTCATCGTGACCCCGCTCGCATACACGCTTGAAGAGGGTGATTTCCGCGAAAGGATTTCAGCATGGGTGCGTAACGGAGGAGTATGGATAGCAGGCCCGCTCACCGACATCCGCACAGCTATAGGCACAAAATACAAGGATGCTCCCTACGGCTTCCTTGAGGAGCTTACGGGCGCATATCTCAAATACACACTCCCGCGCATGGAAGAAAATGTCGAATTTGAGATTCGAAACGAAAACGGCGATACAGTTAAGTGTGAACGCTCATTTGAACTCTTTGACGATGAAGGCGAAAAGCTGCTTACTGTAACGAAAGGTCATTCCGCTATCGTAGGAAAATCATGTGCATCAATATACAATGTCGGCAAAGGCAAAGTCATACTGCTCGGTACTTTCCCGGAAAAGAAAGAGCTTGCACGGATAATAAAGCTCGGAGCTTCGCTTGCACATTCAGACGTACACGATACCGACGGAGCGTTCATAACACTGCGCAAGGGCAAAGATATATCCGGCGTCATCGCCGCTTCGATGGACGGAGAAAAGCATATCTACCGATTTGACGGCAAAAAACGTGACATAGTAACGAGCACTGTGCATGACGGCAGTATCGCGCTTGCGCCGTATCAGGTAGCCGTGCTTGAGGACATATGAGTTCATCAAAGGAATACTTTACCTTCATCGCCGAACAGCTCGCCCCGCTTGACGGAATACGCTTCCGCGCGATGATGGGCGAATATATCATTTATCATAACAAAAAAGTTATCGGCGGGATATACGACGACCGATTGCTCGTAAAAAACACTCCAAACGCAAAGATTCTTCTTCCCTCTGCCCCGCTTGAGCTTCCGTACCCCGGCGCAAAAGAAATGATCCTTATCGAAAACACCGATAACAGCGAGTACCTGTGCCGTTTGTTTGAACAGCTGTAAACGGACACCACGTTTTATCACGTTTTACCGAAACATTGTTTTTAACCCTTTCGAATAAATAATCGTCGCTCATACGACGGTTATTTTTTTACTTTACCGATACACTCCTTTGTTAAGTCGATCAAATTTTTTTCAAAAACATGTTGACAATCAAAATGCGGGATGCTATAATTCGAGTGTACTATTTGAAATAGTACACTTAGTAACGTATGAGGGGACGAAAAAAGTGTTCATCATTGATTTGAGGTCACGTATGGCGATATACGAGCAAATAGTCACGCAGGTGGAAGAAAATGTGTTGAGCGGCTTGTTGAAAGCAGGTGAACAGCTTCCGAGCGTGCGTGTTCTCTCGCTTGAGCTTGCGCTCAATCCGAACACCGTGTCAAAAGCGTATACCGAGCTTGAGCGGCGCGGCATCATCTGCACGGTAGTTGGCAAGGGATGCTTTATTTCGGAAAAAGCAGTAAGTATTATTTCCGAAAAATATGTTGCGGGACTTGAAGAATTTGAAGTGATACTTAAAAAGTACAAGGCGGCAGGCGTTGGGCGAAAACGTCTGACAGAAGTTATAGACAGGATTTTCGGGGAGGAAGAAAAATGATAGAGGTAAAAAACATAGTAAAGAAATTCGGGAACGAAGCAGTGCTCAACGGGATATCCTGCGCCGTCAAGGAAGGAAGTATATACGGACTTATCGGTGCAAACGGTGCGGGTAAATCGACATTCATACGCCTGCTTGCGGGAGTGTATTCATGTGATTCGGGTGAAATCCTTATCGACGGCGAATGTGTATATGAAAACACCGCGGCAAAAAACAAGATAGCATATGTTCCCGATGACCTGTATTTCATCGCAGGCGCGAATATGCTGCGTATGGCGAAGCTCTACGCATCCGTTCACAGCACATTTTCGTATGAAAAATTTACCGATTTGACAGAAAAACTCAAGCTTGACCCACATAAAGCGATAAGCACATTTTCAAAGGGCATGAAGCGTCAGGCAGCGATAGTGCTTGCGCTTGCATGCAGACCGAAATATGTTTTCTTTGACGAAACCTTCGACGGTCTTGACCCCGTTATGCGCAATGCCGTCAAAAAGCTCATTGCCGCCGAGGTTCTTGAAAGCAATACGACGGCAATAATAACATCACATTCTCTGCGTGAGCTTGAGGACACCTGCGATCAGCTTTCGCTTATTCACAATGGCGGAATAGTTTTCGAGAGCGATGTGCAGAAGCTCAAAACGGATATGCTCAAAATACAAATAGGTTTTTTGGAACAATATGACCGTTCGCGCTTTGATGGCTTTGATATAGTGTCGTATTCTCAGCATGGGAGCGTTTCTACGCTGATAGTGCGCGATCATGACGCAATAGAGCGCCTGCGTGCGCTTTCGCCTGTATTGCTCGAGGCTCTGCCGCTGACACTTGAGGAGGTATTCGTATACGAAACCGAATTTTTAGGCTACTCCTTCAACGACATCATAAATTGAGGTGGATATGATGAAAGATTTGTTTTCAGTTGGCGTTTATAAGGAAATGCTGCGAAAAATATCCATTGCCGCAATAATAGCCATCGCCCTCTTTTCGGTGTTCGTGATAGCAGGAGTGATAGATGCGTCATCGCTTTCCGTCGAATACGGCGAAAATATAACCGCAGTGGAAACTCAGGGTTTTAGACGCGACGTATTCGGCGTTGACGAGGGCGGTGTATCCGCGTTTGCAGTCCCTTATGCCGGCGCGGTACTTGCGTTCGTTGCATTCTCGTTCGTCATGAAACGCAAAAGCTCCGATTTCTACCACGCTCTGCCCGTTAAACGCACTACTGTTTATTTTTCGGGCATGTGTGCCATAGCCACAGCGGTCGCATCTATGCTCATTTTGCCGATGATCGTCGGCATTTTGACAGGTTTGGCATTTGGCGTAGTATTCGTTCCGAGCGGTGAACTGCTGCTTTGTTATTTGAATATATTTACAGAATCTATGGCCTATGCAGGTGCGGCGACGGTAGCTGTGTCGGTAACGGGGATGTACCTTCCGGTCTTCATGCTGACGCTTGTAATAATCATTCTCCCGCGCGCGGTGTATTCTGTATGTGAAGATTCCCTCATAGAAATGCTTCCGTTCATCTGGCATGACGGAACGTCGGGATCGGCTATAGAAAAATTACTGATCCCGGAGGGCTTTTATGCCGTCGTAAACGGTGAAGACGTTCACTTTGTGCTGTTTTCCGCGATAAAAACGGCGATACTTCTTATCTTCGGCGGAATACTTTTTGCAAAAAGAAAGAGTGAGACCGCCGAAAAGAGCGCACCGAACAGAATACTTCAGTATATCTACGGCGCGCTTGCAGGCTTCGCTGTAACACTGATCATATTTCAAGAGCTTATCGAAGCCTTCGTTTTCGGAAAAAACAGAGTAAGCTTAACGGGCTTCATCATGGTTTACGGGCTTGCATTCATTTTTACGGCGGCATTTGAGCTTATCACCACAAAGCGAATAAAAAACATCAGACACTCGCTCGTATCGTTTGTCGCGGCACTGCTTATGGATGTATTGCTCGTGATTGCGCTCACCTGCTCGGCGGCAGTCATCAAAAAGCAAAGATATCAACTCAAAGCCGTGCAGATACCTCTTGACGGCTATGGGCAGGCGGAATATCTGTTTGCATCTTTCGGAGAAGTGTGGCCTCGTTTAAGCACATTTTCATATGATGTCGTAAAGGCAAGCAAAGATTATTTCATAACCGATGAGGCGATACTAAAAAAGACAGAAGAATTGTACGACAGCACGCTGAAACAATACTCCTTCAGAAACTCAAGCAATGGTTATTCGGATGTGTATTTTACGCGTGTTCGCTTTGTGACGCGTGGCGGAAAAGAGCTTTATCGCAAAATAATCAATGAAAATGACGAAACGCGTATTATTTACGGAAATTTCATGCGTAATGATGAAAATTTCCGTTTGCTGTGCACTTCGATCCCGCAAAAAAGTGAAATATCCATAATAAATGTGAATGTTGACGCTGTGTATACGGAGCTTGATCAAGAAGTGTACGATTCCTTTGCGCGGGAGCTTGAATCGCTTACGTTCGACGAAAGGCTCGCTGTCACCTGCCCAATGCTTTCTGAAAATTCCGAAGATGTGCTTTTGTCTGACAAAACAGACTACGGCAAGACACTCGATCTGTGCGTTTCGGGAACATACAAGGGCGAGTATTTTTTTTCGGAATACCCTGTTGCAAAAGAGCTGATGCCCGAGACCTACAAGCTTATCGAAAACAGGCTTGCCGAAATCAATTTTTTTATGAGGAAGTAGAGTAATGAAAGGTTTGTTTTCATCTTACAGAGAAGCGATGCGGCGAATCGGAATACCGCTGATAATACTCGCATCGTTGATGTTGCTTGTCTCTGTAATGCTCGTGCCGGGTTTCATTATGTTATATCCCGGGAGAAACATGAACAGTGAGTACTTTATGTCGATTCACGGCGTATTTGCGGCTGTACCGTATGCGTGTGCAGTGCTTGCGTTCGTCTTGCTGATGCCGTTTACAAAGCGCAGAAGCTCGGATTTCTATCATTCCGTTCCGATCAAGCGGATGACACTGTTTTTATCGGGTACACTTGCGATTTTTACCGCGGCTGTGATACTTTCGGCTATCCCGCTTGTTGCCGGATTCATTGACAGTCTGCTTTACAAAAGCAAGCTATTTTTGCCCGACGGTAAATGCCTTTTGAAACTTGCAAAAGTACTTGCGGATTCGTTTTCGTATGCATCGGTAATATGTGCGGCGATGGCGCTTACGGGAACGCTTGCATCATCTGCGTTTTTGATACTGCCGATTTTCGCAGTGCCTCCACTTATTTGGGAAATATGCACAAATGTGTTTTACTCCAACATGCCGTTCCTCATCCCGGAAAGCTACGGGACTTTGTTCCCATCGGGAGGCTACGGGGCATTTTTGAATGCAGATGCCGCTTTGCTCACGAAAATGCTTATTTTTTCGGCAGTTTCGGCGATAATACTTTCTGCTGTCGGATGTCTGCTGTTCGTCAAGAGAAAGAGCGAGACAGCCGAAAAGAGTTCACCGGGGAAAGTGACGCATTACATTTTCGGTGGCATAGCGGGCTTTGCGGTATCGCTTTTCTGCCTTTCTGACATTATAGGAAAAATTGTATTCGACAAAGATACGGAAACGCCGGTATTTTATTCCGTAATCATCGGGCTGACCGCCGTTACAGTATTCGCTTATGAGCTTATAACCTCAAAAAGCTTCAAAAAAATATACCGTGCACTTATTTCTGCGGCAATAGTAATACTGCTTGATGTGCTTGCCGTCGTACTGTGCGCGGGTGCGTATACGGTAATAAAAAATGAGCGTTTCGAGGCAAACGGCATCCGTTTTATACATATTCCCGACAGAGCGCTCTGTACAGTATACGGCTACGATAACGAAAGCATGATTACCGGAGCCGAGGATCAGTATTCCGCTGTCAGGGGAATAAAGTATTCATACGGCGCTCTTAAAACTAATGACTATTATTTTTCAGACAGCCGTTTGCTTGAGCTTACGGAAAAAGCATATGACAAAACGGTCAAAGAGGGGCGCATTGGGAATAATTTCACGCCTGTGCAGATAAGCATAAATACCAATACAGGGACATTAAAGCGTCGTATATTCTTTAATGGTGATGAATTGAAGGAGTTTTTCGGTTTTATTGCCGCAGATGAAGATTTCAGGGAAGCATATGCCTCATTGCCACCCAAAGAGCTGATAAAAAGTGTTTCAAGTACAGAAGCGCAATCAAGCTTTATCAGTGTAGGCGATGTGATATACAACAGCGAAGCATACACTGCGAACAGTGAGCTTTACGAGATATTCTCAAGCGAATTCATGAAGCTTGACGAAGCCGAGCGGTTGAGCATTGTTTCGCCCATGTCGAAGCTGCTTGCAGGCACAGTTGACGAACACGACCGAAGCATTCGTTCATACAAGATCACGCTTACGGGCGACGGTTTTGAATCAAGCTATTACATTTTCGAATCGCTTATGCCCGAGACATTTGAGTATATCCGCAACGGCGCGGTCGGTAGCTTTACCGAAATAATCGAAAGCAGTGCAAAAAGCTCATATAAAATGGAGTTGTACGTTGAGTACACAAGTGCAATGAAGGGCGGATCATTTATTAAAATTTGTTACGATGCCGTCGCCGATGCCTCGTCCGTTGTCATCTGCGATTCCGACACCGGCAATGTCCGTATTTATGACGTAGATTATGACTTGCTTGACGATATCAACGACGCATTCTACCCTTATGCACGAAACGAGTACAAATCTCATTATCTTAAATGTATTATTTCCGTTTTCGGCGATGACGAACAGTTGATTTCGCGTAGCTTGAGCATTGCCAAGAAAGAATACGAGGCTCTTTGTGCCGACATTGCAAGGCTTTGCGAGTAAGCATTTTTCGCGGGACACTGCCCTCCGCACTTCGCGGGGCTCTGTCCCCTTGTCCACCGCAAGCTTTTTATAGAAAAACTTGACAAACGATTTTTACTGCGCTTCGTGCTTGTTTAAAAAACCATCTTCACCTCCGCAAATCCCGGTTTATCGAACTAAAAGAAACAACCCACTGAAAAAAACTTTTCAGCGGGGTGTTTCTATCATCCCGACAAACCTGGATTTGTCAGTATTATTGGCGTCCCTTTAATAGAA
>JAZRXI010000100.1:0-19127 GCA_045600145.1 Clostridia bacterium
TCGAACCCACGACCTCTAGCGTGACAGGCTAGCGCTCTAACCAGCTGAGCTACCGGACCAATATGGTGGGAACAATAGGGCTCGAACCTATGACATTCTGCTTGTAGGGCAGACGCTCTCCCAGCTGAGCTATGCTCCCGATAACAGTGTAATTATATTATGAAACAGAAGAATTGTCAAATGCTTTTTTGTAAAAAAACAATAATTTTAGTGCCGCGGGGGGATTATCGGCATTCATCTTACTTGATACTGCATTATACTACTTTATCATTATCTAAGCGCATTAATGGTATAATATCCGCAAGGAGATGATAATATGAGACCATTGAAAGAAAAAATAAGCATAACGGTGGACAGTGATATTCTTGCAAAGCTTCGTACGATAGCTGAATACGATGATCGTTCGCTTTCACAGTGTATCAATATAATCCTAAAGCGTTACATCGAGGCAAAGGAAAAATGAATCTTGAAGAATCCGTAACAGTTGGCGGCAAAAAATATTCACTTCTGAAAGTTAAAGAGCTTTCTATTCGGCGGTAAGAGGTATTCGTTGTTTATCGATCCGGACGACACTGATGATGACGGCTCACCGATACCGTATGTCCTCAAACAAACATCCGATGATTATGTGCTCGCGGAAGAGGAAGTCATAGAGAAGATCATACCTTATATTGCAGATATTCTTGCAGGCAACGAACATTTTTCGTTTTTCGAAGATTTTGGCGTGTCCGGTACTGATACATGAGGTGATATTCAAAAAAGTTATTTTTCGAAAAAAACGGCATATCCTCTTATAAGAGGTGGTAATTTATGAGAAAAAATTCTTTTTTGCCGAATATCGCTTTGGGCGGCGCGATCGCGTTTTTGCTTATGCTTACAGGTACGGCGTTGTCGGCACTGCTCATCAAGGGTGCTGACATAACTGCGGGTACGGTAAGCGCGGTTTCGGTCATAATAAAGCTTGTCGGGGTAGCGGCGGGCGTCGTTTACACATGTTTTCGCATACGGAAAAAAGGCGCGCTGTGCGGAATATGTACAGCACTTGTATATGAGGTACTGTCCTGTGCGTTTTTGTTTGCTTTAGGTATCGCGGAGATTTCTTTCGCGCTCGTATTTGATTTGTTCATCACATGCGCCGCGGGGTGTATATGCGGAATTATAGGCGTTAATATTTTTACTTAGGAAGCCGTTCTTCCAAAAATACAAAAATTCGGTATGTTTTGTAAGGTTAGTGTTGACTAATCAAAAAAATTCATATATAATATATAAGAATTTTTACGTTTCTATTTTGGTGGGAACGTATACATAAAAGGAGTGTAACCCGATGAAGATAAAAAAGCTTATCAGATTGATATGCCTTATACTCGTCGTTGCGTTCTTCGGCGTATGGGCATTCAACGGTATAGTTGTTTTTACCGCAAATTTCAACCGTCCCGACAAAACGATAAGTAAGGACGGCTCGCTCGGCATCAAGTATGTTGCGATCTATACGATATCTGCCGATGAGGATACAGAAGAAAGCGATACGGACTTTGACGTACACGCCGCTGCTGAAAAAGCAGTTGACGTATTCAAAAACCGTCTTTCGGCAATAGGATATAACGGTGCCACGGCTCGATTGATGGGCAATGACAAAATACGACTTGAGTTGCCGGGGACAAGTTCGACAAGCGGGCTCACCGATTTTTTTGAAAACAACGGTTTGCTTGATATTTCGGATGCAGGCACGACGGTATTTACAAATGCTGACGTAAAAAGCACGAAAATGCTCGGATATGACCAGGATGACGAGAAGTTCTATGCACAGATAACGCTCAATTCCGAAGCCGCCGACAGGCTTAAAAACATCACCTCCAACGGTGCTTATTCACTCGAAGTAAAGATGGACGACTCCGTATCGGTTACATATTCGGGCTCGACGGCTGTTAAGAACGGTAAAATGAAGATAGCCTTCGATGCTACGAACGATGCTTATGCCGATGCACTCGCACTTGTTTACTGCGTAGGCTCCGGAGCAATCGAGGGAACGATAACTCCCGAAACCGATATGGGTATGATACTTACTGCCAATGCCGGTGCAAACGCCGCGGGCATTATCGGAATAGCGCTTCTTGCTCTGTTTGTTGTTGCCGCGGTATACTTCATTATTTCCAAAAAACTCATGGGCGTTGCGACGGCGTTTACCGCGCTTATCGCAATAATCGCTCTTGATTTCTTTGCCGCTACATTCTCATGGTTCCAGGCGAGCGGCTCCGGATTCGCGGGCTTGTGTGTTTCATTGCTCGTAATACTTGCTTCGCTTGAAATAGCTGCTTCCGCGGTCCGCAGGCAGGACAAGAGCCCGCTTGACGCCATCAATTCGGGCATTGCGTCGGTTACTCCGATGCTTGCCGAGCTTAACGCATTCATCGCGGCGGCGGGTATCCTGCTTTGGATCTGCGGCGGTGCCGTAAAGGATCTCGGCATGGTGCTTCTCGGCGGCAGTGTTATCGCATTTATCGCAAGTATACCGCTGTTAAAGCATGTTTTGAAGCTCATCATTGGACTCAAGAGAGGTGAATGATATGAAAAATAAGCTTATCACCATAATTGCCGCCGCTGTGGCGATCATATTGCTCGTATGCAGTTTTGTATTGAAATTCCGCCGCGGCGTGGACGTCGGCTGGACGGACATGATATCCGTTGAGCTTAACGAGGAATTTGAAGCTTCTGATGTTGAAGCGATAATGAAAGAAGCCGGCGCAAGCGATTGCATCGTGCTTAAACAAACAAACGGTGAAACCGAGGATACTATCGCCACTATATATTATCAGACGAAAAACGACACCGGCGAGGTGTTCAAAAAGGCAGAGGAGTTGTTGGGCAATAAGTATTTCCTTAAATATGAGGGAGATTATTATACGCTTACTCCGACAGTTGATGTTGATGATATCGTGAAAAATTGGAGCGCTATAATCGCGCTTGCGTTGATCGTTATTGCCACCGCTATCCGCTTCCGTCTCGGTGCGTTCACAGTACTTGCGTCATTTGTCGAGGGGGTAGGCGCGACTGCCGGCATCATTTCGCTTACGGGTATTCCGTTCACCAACTTCACTCTCGGAACGATCATCGCCTCCGGTGCGATAGCGACAGTATTTGCGCTTGCGCTGCTTCTTGCCAAAAAGTCAAATGCGCAAAAGCTGACGGAAAATATCGAAGCTGTTTCGGTAAAGCAGGTACTTCCGGTTTCGGTGCTTGTGTGCTGTGCTGCAGCGATCGCACTTGTACTTTTGCTTATATTCGGCGGAACGGTTCTTAAGAGCTTCGCACTCACGGCACTTATCGGTATCGTTGTTGATGCCGTTATAGCCGTATTCGTATTACCGGCGAACATAAGAACATGGTAATATCGTCCGGCAAGACAAAATAATCATAAAAAGCTCTCTTCTGCTTGCCGGGAGGGAGCTTTGTGTATTTCGGAGGGAATATGCCACTTGCGCTGAAACCGCAAAAAAGAATATCGGAAATTGATTTCGCGGCTGTGGAAAATATAAGCAATTCTATTGGCTGTGATATGCTTCTTGCACAGATACTTTATAACCGCGGCTTTACCACTGCCGAAGAATGCGTTGGATTTCTGTATGCGGGCAAAATGAAATTCAATGATCCTTTTTCGATGCTGAATATGGATAAACTTGTCGAAAAAATCAAGGTGTTCAGCAATATAACCGTGTACGGCGATTACGACGTTGACGGTATTTGTGCCGTCGCTATACTTGTTACCGCATTGAAACGCATGGGAAAGAATGTTTCGTATTATATCCCCGACCGCCACAGTGAAGGCTACGGACTCAACGAGCAGGCTGTGAATAAAATATTTGATTCCGGTTGTGAGCTGCTTATAACGGTAGATTGCGGGATCACGTCATGTGAGCTTATTTCAAAGATGATAGCGCAAAATAAAAACATCGTTGTTACCGACCATCACAGCATTGATTCGAAAATCCCGGATTGCATAGTAGTAAAACCCGGTCAGCCGGGCGATGGCTATGCGTGCACCGACCTTTGCGGCGCGGGAATAGCGTTCAAAATTGCCGAGGCACTGCTCGGCGATGAGGCTGACAGCCTTGCGGATTACGCCTGCGTTGCAACAATAGCAGACGTTGTGCCGCTGATAGGCGAAAACCGTTTGATAGTCAAAAAAGGACTTGAGCTGTTTGCACGCGATGTGCGTCCGTGTTTTAAGGCGCTTCTTGATGCCGCCGGCGCAGATAAAAAGATCGATTCGCGCGGGATAGCATTTACCGTTGCACCTCGGCTTAATGCCGCGGGCAGAATGGCGAGCGCGTACGATGCGCTTGATTTATTGCTTGCGGATTCGGACTTTGACGAAAAAGCACGGTATTTGTGCGAACTGAACAACGCACGGCAAGAAACGGAAAAGCGCATACTTGAAGCGGCTCACACTGAAATAGCGCGTCTTGGACTTGCGCGAAAGTATAAGGTGCTCGTTATCGGAGGCGAGGGCTGGGATGACGGCGTTATCGGCATTTGTGCTGCCCGTCTTACGGAGGAATACCGCCGTCCGTGTTTGCTGTTCACGATAGAAAACGGTATCGCAAAGGGCTCCGGAAGAAGCGTTGAGGGTATCGACCTGTTCGAAATCCTTACGCATACAAAGGACATACTTGAAAAATTCGGCGGACATAAAATGGCGGCGGGCATGAGCCTCAAATGCGATAAGCTTCCTGAGTTGACAGAACGGCTCGACGCTTTTGTGCGTGAGAATTACGATTTACGGCTCCTGTATCCTTATGCTTTGTACGATGCCAAAGCGCGCTTAGATGAGATCACGCTTCAGTTTTTGCACAATGCTGAGATGCTTGAACCGTTCGGGTGCGGCAACAAAGAGATAACACTGCGTATAGATAACTGCATTGCGGGTGCAATGAAGCAGATAGGCGCAAATAAGAATCATTTGCGCATGTGTATTCAGGATGATTACGGCAAAGCCGATTCTGTGGCGTTCTTTTATGAAAAGCATAATTGCGATTACTTCAATCTCGGACGCTGTACATGTATAGTCAAACCTGAAATAAACGTTTGGCAAGGCAACGAATCGGTAAGTCTCAAGCTTTCAGACGTTAAGGAAACCGAAAATATCAAACCACGTCACAATGCGGAAAAGCTGACGGCGTCATTCTATTCGCGTCTTTCGCTCGAAAAAACGGGCAAGGCGGATGTCAAATACGTTGATGATCCGGAGGAGCTTGCGTACATGATATCGGAGTGGGATAACGAGGATATCGCGGGGACACTGATACTTTGTGACCATCCGGAATATGCCGCGGGTTGTATAAGCGTGCTTGAAAACGAAGCGCCGCGTTTTGATATATCATATTCGAAACCGCTCGATGCGTTCAACGGATATAATTCACTCGTTATTGGCGCGGATATCGACAAAATTGATTTTTCACCGTTCAAGCGTGTCGTTTTCTATGACATGCTTAATGTGGGTTATGCCGATGCGGTACACGAAAAAGCGCCGTGGCTTGAAATGCACGCACTGAAATGTGACCTCAGCCTTTTTGATTCGTTGTTTGAAGAATATAAACGATTCGGGCGTGAAGAAATGATGCGTGCCTACCGTGTAATAGCTCAAAGCACCGGCGCTTATACCGATCGTAACGAGTTTATCGAAGAAGTATCACTCAAGCTGATTTCAAGACCTCTCGCGTCGGTCGCGCTCGACGTATTCCTTGAGTTGGGCTTCCTTGAACTTGCTGAACCATTTACGGTAAAGCTGAACAAGGATGCCGCAAAGCGGACTCTTGACGAGAGTAAATTTTATGCAAATATACTCAAATGCCTGAAAAAGCGGGGTGCCGAAAATGGACTTTGAAGAAATCTTAAAACCTTACAGTGATGAACAACGCGCACTTATAATAAAAGCGCATGACGTCGCTGTGCAAGCTCACGAGGGGCAACTGCGCGAATCAGGTGAGCCGTACATCATTCACCCCGAACATGTTGCGTTGATTCTTACGGGCATGGGTCTTGACCATGAAACGATATGCGCCGCGCTTTTACACGATGTTGTCGAAGATACAGAGATGACGCAGGAGGATGTCACTGCGGGTTTTGGTGAAAATATCAGCAATATCGTAAGCGGTGTGACGAAATTGAACAAGATCCAATTTGCGTCAAAGGAAGAAGCACAGGCGGAAAATCTTAGAAAAATGTTGCTTGCCATGTCGCGCGACATGCGCGTTATTCTTGTTAAACTTGCCGACCGTCTTCACAATATGCAGACGCTCAACAACTGTAAACGCGAAAAGCAACAGCGTATAGCCAAGGAAACACTTGATATCTACGCTCCGCTTGCCAATCGTCTCGGTATTTATCAGATAAAATGGCAGCTCGAGGATCTGTGCCTTAAATATCTTGAGCCGGATGCGTATCATTACATCGAAAACACCATCAATGCAGGACGTGAACAGCGCGAGCAGGTAATAAGTGAGATAATCGAAATAATCAAAGCAAAGCTTGCCGAAAACAAGGTAGCCGCCACCAAGGTCTACGGCAGACCGAAGCATTATTACAGCGTATATAAAAAAATGCGTCAGCAATCGAGCGATACGCTTGACAATATATACGATTTGAGCGCGGTGCGCATAATCCTTGCGGATGTACGCTCCTGCTATGAAGCACTCGGCATGATGCACAGTGAGTTTACTCCGATGCCGGGCAGATTCAAAGATTATATCGCTATGCCTAAGGCGAACATGTATCAGTCTCTTCACACAACAGTCATCGGCAAGGACGGCAAACCATTTGAAATACAAATAAGAACGGAACAAATGCACGATATTGCCGAATACGGTGTCGCAACACATTGGAAATATAAAGAGGGCTTGAACGGCGGGCTGACAAGCGGTGAGGAAAAGCTTTCGTGGTTGCGCCGTGTGATGAGCTATGAATACGACGCGAAGGACAGTGCCGAATTTCTCGATGCCGTCAAAACAGAGCTGTTCAACGATGAGGTTTTCGTATTCACGCCCAAAGGCGACGTAAAAGGACTGCCGATGGGAGCTACTCCGCTTGATTTTGCGTATTCAGTACATTCGTCCATCGGTCACAGATGCATCGGTGCAAAGGTCAACGGCAGAATAGTGAACATCGACACCAAGCTTAAAAACGGAGATATCATCGAAATACTTACTGCATCGGCTACTGCGGGACACGGACCGAGCCGCGATTGGCTGAACATCGTTCACACAAACGAAGCCAAAAGCAAGATAAAGGCGTGGTTCAAGCGTGAACTGCGCGATGAGAATATCGATAAAGGCAGAGATATGCTCGATAAGGAGGCTAAACGGCAGGGATATTCGCTTCCGTCACTTACGCGGCAGGAGTGGCTTGACCCGCTGTTCAACAAATACAAGCTTCAATCAATGGATGATTTGTACGCATCAATCGGCTATGGCGCGCTGCGCGTGCATCAGATACTGCCGAAGCTTGTCGATGAATATAAGAAAACGGTACGCATTGAGGAAATCGAAAAACCCAAGGCCGAAAAGAAGCATGAAAAATCAAACAACGGCGTTATCGTCAAGGGTGAAAGCAATATGCTGGTACGCTTCGCTAAATGCTGTTCACCTGTACCGGGTGATGATATCGTCGGCTATATCACGCGCGGACGCGGTGTGTCTGTGCACAGGCGTGATTGCAGTAATTTAGGAGGTTTTGAACGTGAACGAGAAATTCCCGTTGCGTGGGATTTTGATGCAGATACGAGTTATGTCGCAAATGTTCAGATGCACACCTATGACCGCCAGGGAATCATCCTTGAAATATCAAACGCCATATACAGCCGCAAGCTCGATATCGCTTCGCTTAATGTTTCCACGCGCGACGGCATCGGTACTGTGAGCATCGGCGTGCGCATTACGGGAAGTGAACAGCTTGAATCAATAATCAAGGATTTCCGCAAGATACAAGGCGTGTTTGAGGTATATAGGCTGAATAACTGACCCCCCTCGGGAGATTTCGGTTCTCCTGCCGGGGTATGTAGCGGAGCCACGGCAAAGAGCAGAAAGGAGAAAACATGAATATTATTACGTTAAATGTCGGAAGCTTCGGTGTGAACTGTTATATAGTATATAACGGCACGGACGCGGCACTGATAGACCCGGGCGCGCAGTACGATAAAATCAAGGGCGTGCTTGCGTCAAACGGGCTGACTGCAAAAGCGGTGCTTCTTACACACGGGCATTTCGACCACACGGGTGCGGTGGAAGCGCTCAGACGTGACGGCGCAAGCGTATGGATATCAAAAGCGGATGAACCTATGCTGACCGATCCGATACTCAATGTTTCGCGGTATTTCGGCATGGACTTCACGCCCACACAAGCCGACTTCAATTATTCCGATACGCTTGATGTGTGCGGCATGCATTTTGATGTTATCACTACACCCGGACATACGATGGGCGGCGTATGCCTTTATAGCCGGGATGACAAGGTGCTGTTTTCCGGTGATACGCTTTTTTTGTCGAGCGTCGGACGGTGCGATTTCCCGGGAAGTGACGGCTTGATGTTGATAAAAAGCATAAAGGAAAAGCTGTTTGCACTGCCCGGTGATACCGTCGTTTATCCCGGACACAATTCGCCGACGACCATACGCGATGAAATACTGTATAATCCGTTTGTGAGGTAAAATGAAGCTTAAAACAGATGATTTTTATAATGATATATCGGAAACGGTGCGGGCATTTATTGATGTTGAATCAATAGAACTTGCCGAGACAGACGCCGATATGACGGTTTCGTTTTCGGCATCAGACGGCATATTTACCGCTGTTGCCGAATATTCGGGGCAGACGGGTACATATTCCGATACGCTCAAAAACGATAACGGCGTAGAGGATAAGCGCATCATGCGCCGCGCCGCGAAGCTTGCCGTATATAATGCGATGAAAAAAGTCACCGGCATCAAGCTCCCGTGGGGCTCGCTTACGGGCATACGCCCCACGAAGCTTCTGCGTGATTTTTCGGGCGACGTGAACGCACTTAATAAAATATATGATTTGCCGCTTGAAAAAGGCAGGTTGCTTGAGCGCATATGCGAAAATCAGGCGGAGTTTTTTACGCCCGATGAGAACGATATAGATATTTATATCGGCATACCGTTCTGCCGCACGCGGTGCAGCTACTGTTCGTTTTCGTCAACAGATTCCACCAAGGGCGAAAGGCTTATGATACCGTATGTTTCCGCGCTAATGTGTGAAATAAAAGAATGTGCCGAGCTGATAAAAAAACTTGACAGGCGTGTACGCTGTGTCTATATCGGCGGCGGTACGCCTACTGCGCTGACGGAGGACTTGTTTTATGAAATGCTCGGATGCGCAAGCGAATTCTTTAAGCCGTCGCTTGAGTTCACCGTTGAGGCGGGACGTCCCGATACCATAACCGAACGTAAGCTTCGCACAATGAAAATGTGCGGCGTGCAGAGAATAAGCATCAACCCGCAAAGCATGAATGCCGAAACGCTTCAAAAAATCGGCAGAAGCCATTCGCCTGAGGAAATAAAGACCTGCTTTGCGCTCGCACGGCGCATCGGCTTTGATACGGTGAATACAGACCTTATAGCGGGATTGCCCGACGAAACACCCGAAATGTTCATGCATACGCTTTCGGAGGTGCTGTCACTTTCACCGGAAAATGTCACCGTGCATACGCTTGCGCTAAAACGCGGCTCGCTGATGTTTGAAAAAGGTTTCAAGGCATCAAATGCCGAAGACGTTCAGAAAATGGTAGAAACGGCACTCGATGTGCTTACGGCAGAGAAGTATGAACCGTATTATCTTTATCGGCAAAAATACATGACGGGAAATTTCGAAAATATAGGATATGCAAAACGCGGACACACGGGGATATACAATATCGACATAATGGAGGAAACGACGGATATTCTCGCACTTGGGTGCGGCGGCGTATCGAAACGCATTTACAGAGAAAACGACCTCATAGAGCGTGCATTCAATTTTAAGAGCATTTATCAGTACAATGACGGCATCGCCGAGGCAATGAAACGCAAATATGAGCTGTTTTGCGATAATTCTTATTGACCGCAAACGAAAAAAGTCTTATAATTTACATTGAATACTTTTTATTTATCGGGAGATCAATATGCTTACACAGGCACCAAAGGGAACAAAGGACGTAACGCCGCACGATTCGTATAAGTGGCACTACGTAGAAGGAATAATGAAATCAGCCGCTCGCGTGAACGGCTACAGAGAAATACGCACTCCGGGCTTTGAGCATACGGAACTGTTTTTGCGCGGCGTAGGCGATACGACGGATGTCGTTCAGAAAGAAATGTACACCTTTAACGATAAGGGCGACAGAAGCATAACGCTCAAGCCCGAGGGAACGGCAGGCGCGGCGCGTGCATTCATCGAGCATGGCTTGTTCAATGAAGCGTTGCCGCTCAAAATGTTTTATTTCACACCCGTTTACCGCTATGAGAAGCCGCAGAGCGGCAGACTCAGAGAGCATCATCAGTTCGGCGTGGAGGCGTTCGGCGGCAGTGAACCGACGCTTGACGCCGAAATAATCATGCTCGGCTTTTCAGTGCTTCAAAAGTGCGGGCTGAGAGGACTTACGCTTAATATCAACAGCATCGGCTGTCCCGAGTGCCGCGCAAAATACAACGATGCGCTCAAGGAGTATTTCAAGGGCAAAAAGCTTTGCGAGACTTGCCAAAGCAGGCTTGACCGCAACCCGATGCGTATACTTGACTGCAAGGATGCCGATTGCGGACGCGATGCCGAAAATGCACCTGTGATACTTGATTATATATGCGATGATTGCCGTAAGCACTTTGAAATGCTCAAGAGAATACTTACGGAAATGAATATTCCGTTCAAAGTCAATCCGCGCATAGTACGCGGGCTTGACTACTACACAAAGACCGTTTTTGAGATAATCGCACCCGTTGACGGCGGTGAGCTTACCGTTTGCGGCGGCGGCAGATATGACGGGCTTGTGCAGCAGCTCGGTGACAAGCAGGTATGCGGTATCGGCTTCGGCATGGGCATAGAGCGTTTGCTCATGCTTATGGAAAATCAGGGACTGTTGCCCGAAGCGCCCGAGCTGTACAAGGTATATGTCGTCTCCGGCACGTCGGAGGAAGAAAAGCTTGCGTCATTCACGTTCACTCAGACACTGCGCAATGCGGGCGTTGCCGCCGAATGCGATCACAATGCACGTTCATTCAAGGCGCAGTTCAAGTATGCGGACAGGCTCGGCGTAAAATATACTGTCGTTATCGGCTCAAATGAGCTTGAAACGGGCAAATATGTTTTGAAAAACATGACCGACGGCACTCAAACAGAGCTTTCGCCGGAAGAAATTTTGAATATATTGAGGTAAAATGTCATGGCAGAGGTTTTAGGCGGAATAAAAAGAACAATAATGTGCGGCGATGTCCGTCCCGCACATATAGGTACACAACAGACCGTTATGGGCTGGGTACAGCGCAGGCGCGATGTCAGCGGCGGACTTGTATTCATGTGGATACGCGACAGAAGCGGTATCGTTCAGGCGGTTTGGGACGGCTCAAAAAACAAGGAACTGCTTGATGCTATCGACGACGTGCGCAGTGAATATGTGCTTGCCGTGACGGGTAATGTCATTGCACGTACACCCGAAAACATAAACAAAGAGCTTGCGACCGGTGAGGTCGATAGAGGTCACTGCGGTCAAGGTGCTTTCCGAGGCCGCCGTAACGCCGTTTGAGGTCAACGATGAGGTTTCGGTAAACGAAGCGCTTCGCTTCAAGTACCGCTATCTTGATTTGCGCAGACCGTCGATGCAGAAATATTTCATCATGCGCAGTAAGATCGCTTCAAGCGTAAGAAATTATCTGACAGACAACGGATTTTTGGAGATCGAAACGCCGATGCTCACAAAAAGTACTCCCGAAGGCGCACGCGATTACCTTGTACCGAGCCGTGTACAGCCCGGAAAGTTTTTCGCGCTTCCGCAGTCGCCTCAGCTTTTCAAGCAGCTTTTGATGGTTTCGGGCTTCGACAGATATTTCCAGATAGCACGCTGCTTCCGCGATGAAGACCTTCGTGCCGACCGCCAGCCCGAATTTACGCAGATCGACCTTGAGATGTCATTCGTCGAGGAAGACGATGTCATGGCGATGACCGAGGGCATGGTCAAAAAGGTTTTCAAGGACATACTTAACATTGATATACAGCTTCCCCTGCGCCGCATGCGCTGGTGTGATGCAATGGAGGATTACGGCTCGGATAAGCCCGATCTCCGCTTCGGCATGAAAATAAAGAATATCTCGGAGCTTGTAGCGGATTGCGGTTTTTCCGTGTTTACCGATGCAATCAAAAACCACGGCAGTGTCCGTGCGATATGCGCGGAGGGCTGTGCGGATAAGTTCACGCGCAAGGATATAGATTCGCTTACCGAGTTTGTAAAAACGTACCGCGCGAAAGGGCTTGTATGGATCGCCAAGACGGCTGACGGCTTCCGCTCAAGCGTAAACAAGTTCTTTACGCCCGAGGAATTTGAAAAGATAGCTTCATTCGTCGGCGCGAAAACGGGCGACATGATATTTATTGTAGCCGATAAGAACAAGGTCGTGTTCGATAGCCTCGGTCAGCTTCGTCAGGAGGTAGCACGCAGAACGGGCATGATCCCCGAAAATACATACGAGCTTCTTTGGGTGACCGAGTTCCCGCTGTTTGAGTATTCTGAGGAGGAAGGACGCTATGTTGCCGAGCATCATCCCTTTACCTCCCCTATGGACGAAGACCTTGAAATTCTTGAACAGGATCCCGGCGCGGCACGCGCAAAGGCTTACGATATCGTGCTTAACGGCTTCGAACTCGGCGGCGGAAGCATAAGGATACATTCTTCGGAAATACAGAACAGAATGTTCAAACTGCTCGGCTTTGAGCAGAGCGATATAGATGACCGCTTTGGCTTCCTTGTCGATGCGTTCAAATACGGCGCGCCGCCTCACGGCGGCTTGGCTATCGGCTTTGACCGTCTTGCAATGCTGCTTTCCGGCGCGGACAACATCAAGGACGTTATAGCATTCCCGAAGATGCAGAATGCTTCATGCCTGCTCACCGGCGCGCCCGACGTTGTGGAGCAGAAACAGCTTGACGAGCTGTTTATCGAATCAACGGTCGAAGAGTGATTTTGTAAAGGTAAAAGGAAGTGAAAACAGTATGAAGCATAGGCTTGACCGCTTTTTTAAGCTTGCGGCGATAATCATTTGCCTTGCCGTACTGTTTTCTTTCTTATTTGTTTCGTTTGGCGCGCATCACGATTGCGTCGGTGAAAACTGCACTGTCTGCATGCTTATGGCTGTATGCCGCCATTTGAGCGAAACCGCATTTTTGATATTTACCGTACTGCGTATTTCGGCATCAACAGTAAGGTATAATGCTTATTGTGCCGCACGCAAATGCGGTATGATAGATACTACTCCCGTTTCGTTAAAAGTAAAACTTTCAAATTGAGAATTATCCCGTGCGCTTATGATCAGGGATAAGTCTGTTTATTTTTGGAGGTTTTTATGAAAAAAGTCATTTCTGTCATTTTGGTTCTTTTTATTTCACTGTGCGCATTTTCGGGATGCGGAGGCGCGTCGGATAAAAGCTCCGATAAGCTTTCGGTAGTTGTCACGATATTCCCCGAATACGATTGGGTATCGAATATCGCGGGCGATACCGCCGATATAACGCTGTTGCTTGATAACGGCGTCGATCTGCACAGCTATCAGCCCACCGCACAGGATATCGTTAAAATTTCTTCATGTGATCTGTTCATATATGTCGGCGGTGAGTCGGATGAATGGGCTGAGGATATCATTGCTTCACAGCATGTTAAAAACACGCTCAACCTGCTTGATGTCCTCGGAGAAAATGCCAAAAAAGAAGAGCCTGTCAACGGCGTAGCTGCGGAAGAGGAAGAAGACGAGTACGACGAGCATGTGTGGCTTTCGATAAAAAATGCAAAGCGCATATGCCGCGCAATCACAGACAAGCTTGCGGAGCTTTCACCCGAAAATGAGGCGATATATAAGCAAAGCTTAAGTGAATATACGGATAAGCTTTCGGCACTTGACGCGAAATTTACCGATATGGCGGCGAATGTAACGAACAAAACACTGCTTTTTGCCGATCGTTTTCCGTTCAGATATTTCGCAGACGATTACGGACTTGATTATTTTGCCGCATTCTCGGGCTGTTCCGCTGAGAGCGAGGCTTCATTTGAAACAGTAAAATTCTTGGCGGATACGGTGGATGAGCTTCAACTTCCCGCAATACTGATACTTGAGGGCTCTGACGGCAAGATCGCGCAGACAGTGGCTTCAACATCGCAGAGCAAGGATATTAAAATACTTAAGGTCGATTCGATGCAGTCTACAACGTCGGACGATATGAAAAACGGCGAAACATATATTAAAATAATGGAAAATAATCTTGCGGTATTTACCGAAGCGCTCGGTTAAAAGGAGTAAGTTATGGCATTGATGACTTGTGAAAAACTGTGCCTCGGCTATGATTCGACGGAAATAATACACGATTTGAGTTTCTCTGTGGATGCCGGTGACTATTTATGCATAGTGGGCGAAAACGGCGCGGGGAAATCTACGCTTATGCGTACACTGCTCGGACTTCAGAATCCGATTTCGGGGGAAATTTCGATGGGCGACGGACTTAAACAGAATGAGATAGGTTATCTGCCTCAACAAACAGCAGTACAAAAGGACTTTCCTGCGACCGTGTGGGAGGTCGTGCTGTCAGGGTGTCAGGGGGCGTGCGGACTTCGTCCGTACTATACGAAATCCGAAAAACACCGGGCAAGCGAGAATATGGAGCGTATGGGCATCGATAAGCTCAAAAACCGTTGTTATCGTGAGCTTTCGGGCGGTCAGCAACAACGTGTTCTGCTTGCACGCGCGCTTTGTGCAACGAAAAAGATGCTTCTGCTCGATGAGCCTGTTTCGGGGCTTGACCCGTTCGTTACACACGATATGTATGAGCTTATTGCATCACTTAACACTTCAGGAATCACGGTGATGATGATATCGCACGATATTGAAGCCGCGCTTAAATATGCGACGCGTGTGCTTCATATCGGCAAAAACATATTTTTCGGGATGCCTAAGGAATATAAAGGCTTTGCCGCGCGCATATCGGGAGGTGAAGCAATGTGATCAAACAGCTTGCATTGTATTTTGAGTATCCGTTCGTGCGCTATGCTTTTGTCGTAGGAGTGCTTATTTCGCTTTGCTCGTCATTGTTGGGAGTAACACTTGTACTTAAGCGGTTTTCGTTTATCGGAGACGGTCTTTCACATGTTGCGTTCGGTGCGATGGCGGTAGCCGGTGTCACCGGACTTACGAACGATATGCTCATCGTGCTTCCCGTTACGGTTATATGCGCCGTCTTGCTATTAAGAGGCGGCAGTAAATCAAAGATCAACGGTGATGCCGCTGTTGCAATGATCTCCGTCGGTGCGCTTGCGATAGGCTATCTGCTGATGAATATTTTTTCAAAATCGTCGAATCTTTCGGGTGATGTCTGTTCGACACTGTTCGGCTCGACGTCGATACTTACACTGTCGGTCACCGAGGTTTGGATATGCGTGATACTGTCGGTAGCGGTAACGGCATCATTTTTGTTCTTTTACAATAAAATATTCTGCGTAACGTTCGACGAAGCCTTTGCTCGTGCCACGGGAACCAAGGCGGGGATATACGATCTTGTCATTGCGGTCATAATTGCCGTTATAATAGTGCTTGCGATGAACCTTGTCGGTTCATTGCTGATATCGGCGCTTGTCATCTTTCCTGCGCTTTCGTCAATGTGTGTTTTTAAGAGCTTCCGTGCTGTGACGGTTTCATCGGCGGCTGTTTCGGTATTATGCTCAACAGCGGGAATACTTGTTTCGATACTTGCGGGAACGCCCGTCGGGTCAACGATAGTGGCGGTGGATATAGCGGTATTCTTTGTTTTCAGAATTTGCGGGAAAATTTTTCGGAGGTAGAAAAATGAAAAAAATAATATGTGTACTGTCAGTCATAATGCTTGTTATCTGTGCGGGGTGCGGGAGCACTTCGGCACAGGAACCTTCGCCGACACCGTCGACAACTGAGGCGCCGACTCCAACGGAACAGATCGATGTCGATTTGACAAAGCTCAGCAGTACGGTAGTGTATTCCGAGGTATATCAGATGATGACGTCACCGGATGATTATATCGGTAAAACCGTCAGAATGAACGGAAGCTTTGCCATATATCAGAATGAAGGCAAAAATTATTTCGCGTGTCTGATAGCCGATGCTACTGCGTGCTGTCAGCAGGGAATAGAATTTGTGCTTCGCGGTGAACATAAATACCCGCAGGATTACCCCAAACTCGGTACTAATGTGACGGTAACGGGGGTTTTCGGAACATATTATGAGGGCGAAAACAGATATTGTCAGCTTTCGGATGCGGTAATGGAATAGAACTCTTAACTAAAAATTCACAAAAAGTCCTCTATTTATTCATAAATGTATAAAATGTAAATTTAAACATACACTTCTTAAAGCGTTTGACAGATTTAAGATTTTATACGATAATTTAAGCACGAAGATATGCGCGAATGACACAAATTTGAAATGCGCTGATACAGGAGGACAACATGGCAGAAGTAATAAATGTGCGCGAAAATAATTTCCGTACTGCCGTAGAAGTCGCCGAGACTCCCGTCCTTGTTGAGTTTTACGCCGATTGGGACGGAACAAGCCAAATGGTATTAAAAGAACTTGAGTTACTTGCATCAGAAAAAATTGCGGTGACAGTCGCTAAGGTCAATGTTGACGAAAACAATAATCTCGCAGAGCGCTTCGGCGTGAACAGTCTGCCGTGCACTATCCTTTTTGAAAACGGAGAGCCACAAAAAACGATCAACGGTTTCAGAACAAAACAGCAATTACTGTCGCTGATAAAACAGTAGGAATGCATACCTATTGCCGGATTGATTTATATGTAACTTTTTGGGAAAAGTATCGGCCGGTCGATTAGTTAAAACAGAAGTGTTAAGTTATGAGCAGTCGCTGTTGAGCGGCTGCTTGTTCGTTTATCGAAGTAAAATGCAAATGCTGATATTGAACATCAAAAAAACCCACAGTTTATTACCGGGACACAGAATGCAACACAGCAATATTTGTCTGAAAAAATTCAAGTGGTGTCTTGAAAATATTGAAAATATGGCATATTATATTCTTATAATTCGAATTGGAGGGAAAAACAATGATAAGAGTTACAGTCTGGAATGAATTCAGACATGAAAAAAAATATGAGAGTGTAAAGGCGATCTATCCGAACGGAATGCATGCCACGATAGCTGAGTTTCTGGGGAAAAACGATGATATAACATGTCGTCTGGCGGCGCTTGACGACCCGGAGTGTGGTCTGCCGCAGAGTGTCATTGACGAAACGGACGTTTTAATTTGGTGGGGTCATATGGCTCATGCCGAGGTTTCGGATGATGTGGTTGAACGTGTCAAAAACGCTGTAAATGCAGGTATGGGACTTATTGTGCTTCACAGCGGACATCATTCAAAAGTATTCCGCGCACTTATGGGAACACCGTGCAGTCTTTCTTGGCGTGAGGATGGCGATATGGAACGCATTTGGACGATCGATCCGAGTCATCCTATCGCACAGGGCATCGGCAGATATTTTGAGCTTGAGCATGAGGAAACTTACGCTGAACCGTTTTCGATTCCTGAGCCTGATAAGCTTGTTTTTGCAGGCTGGTATGAGGGCGGTGAACTGTTCCGCACCGGTTGCTGCTATAAGCGCGGTTACGGAAATATCTTTTATTTCCAGCCGGGACATGAAACATTCCCGACATTCCACAACGAAAATGTTCAGCGCATAATCACGAATGCCGTATATTGGGCAAAGCCTGTTATTCGCCGTAATATTGATTGCCCGCAGGTCAAGAAAATCGAACGCTGACCGCACGTATGATGAACGGAGTGGCTTGGTAACATACAAGTAAAAATGAGTATACCGTATGCTAAAAGCACCTGCCGATGACTCGACAGGTGCTTTGCGTTATTTCAGACTTTTTTAGGCTTCTCAGCAGGCAGTGCATCTTCGCCTTTGGCCTCGGCATATTCGCCGAGTTTGGATTTTTTTGAATGTTTTTTGGAAAATAATCGGCGGGCTCGGAGTATATGATTTTATTTGCCGTTTTGATATTTTGGTATAATGAAATTTGAATCATGCCTTTTCAAGCGTCATCGGGAAAAGCAGAGAGGCAACATCGGAACTTTCACCTGTGCTGTGTGCTTCCGAAATGACGAGCTTGTCGTTCACCAAAGCGTAATTATAATATGCGCCGCCGGCAATATCAACAATTTTGGCATCCTCAAGCGCAAATGAAAACTCGGCTGAAAATCCGTCGGTTATCTGCTTCAGTGCGTTTTCTGTGAGAATGCTTTCTGCAAGCTCGTTGATAGTCGTGCCCTGTTCGGCAAGCATTTCGTCAAGGGTCTTGCCTTTTGCGCTATCATGCTTTTCGGCGGAATCAAAGTATTTTATACAGCCGTTCTTGATTTGCGCATTAAAAAGCTCAACACTTTTGTTAAGACTGTCTTTGTCGAGCGTACGGCTGAACTTGCCGTCGTTGAACGAATAGCAGACAGTGACCGTGAAGTCCTTGATTTTCAAAAATTCGCTGATTTCGTCATCACTTTGCGTGATTTTTTCGTTGATCATGTCGGAAATGTCTATCGTTGATTTCCATGTGCCGTCTATCGCCGATGCTTTTTTGCAGCCGACGAAAGTCAAAATGATCAACAGTACCGTTATTATTGTGATTATTTTTTTCATAAACGCACCTCTGTGTTTTTCTGCATACATATGTACATATAGAATTGTAGCACTTTTGAGTAGCAATGTCAATGGTGTATACATTCCATATTTTGTGTATATAATATAATGTAGATACACTATCTGTACATGAGAAGAAATTCATAAAAAGTTCACAAAAAACCGCTTGCCAAAAAATGAAAAAGGTAATATAATTGCAAAGCACTCTTG
>JAZRXI010000101.1:0-18251 GCA_045600145.1 Clostridia bacterium
GTCAACGGATATGCAATCAACACCGTTGACGTTTTCGATTTTTACGGACATAAAAAAATCACTCCTTTTGAGGGTATTATACCAAACAAAGGAGTGATAATAAATATAAAATTTTATGCTCTTACATATAATTATTTATCAATATTCTTTTTCATGACGCCCATGCCGGTATAAAACACTTTACCGTCAAGCAAGGCGCGCTTTATCGTTTTGCGCAGTGACGTGTTCTCGGGCAGACTTTCGATAGGATATTTGGGTATCTCAAGCGTTTGGATATTAAAGACGAAATTGTAAAGCGCACTCAGACAATCAGAACCGTCGGTTGAATCGAACAGGCTGTAGAACTTGTATATGTTGCTGTCCTTTGAAACGATATCACTTATCTGATTGCTGACAAGCCATGAGTTACAGCGGTATTCGGGATCGTCGATGCCGAAGTATTTTTTCATGCCCTCGCGCGACGCGCGGACGGATGCAAGAATATCGTCATAATCGAGTCTGCCCTCGCGTGGGATATGTAAATGCACGATATTTTTGTCCAGATACTCGAATTGCAGACGCCCGTATTGAAGTATGCGGCAGTGGATGAAATGATAAGTCCAAACGAGCTGGGAGTTCGTTATGCCCTCGGGATGCCATTCCAAATCAAGCTCAAAGCCTCTTTTTACACGCATGATGAGGATTTTGCGCTGTTCGTCGTCAAAACCGTAGCGGTCAAGATTTTCTTTAAAAAAATCACAGCCGAGCAGAAGCGCAAGGTTGTTGGCAAACGGATGGATTTCGTCAACGTCGTAAAGCTTTTTCTCCCAGAATCTGCCGAATTCGTTGAACGGACATGTTATAAGCTCGTTTACCGCGTTCATGAACTGCTCATAGCAATGGGCCTTGATATGGTCGGCACATTCGTATGCGCGCACCTTGTATTTTTCGTCAAGCCCGTAAAAGGCTATGGCTCTGTCGATGATTTCTTTCATGATTTTCTCCTTTTCTTACGTGAGGCTTTTTCACAAACGAGGTACGAGCTTTTGAAAAAAGCTCATTAAAAGACTTTATTTTCGCTTCCGCGAAACTCAATGAAGTTTTATAGTGCAATTTCATTGTTTCCTGCCGTTTGTTTTTTTGCAAAGCGACGCGAAGCGCAATAAAAATCTTTTGTCAAACTTTTCTATAGAAAAGTTTGTGGGGTGCGGGGCGAAGCCCTGCATATAAAAAAGTTGCCTGTAAACCTGCATCAGATCGCCCTGCGGCACACGCTCTGATTTGCTTAATGCTGCTGCCTTCCGACCCTGACATGGTTCACAACTGAACGTTGCGCAGAATCCGATGCAAGTTTACAAGCAACTTACACATATATAATACCACTGTATTGATTTTTTAGCAAGTACTTATTTGCTCAAAATCACGTCATCGAGGCATTTAGATATCGAACAGACAATAAAATCAAACGTCAGCGACAATGCTATCGAGTATACGTTTACAGCCGAGTAGAGAAACGGCAAAACATCGGTTCCGAAATACTTGCGTGTAACAATGAACAAAATCCGGCTTCCGAACAGTATTATCAGCGCACCGACTACCGAAAGCACTGTCCAGCCGATGATACTCACCTTGCGTGATGAAAGCTTGCGGATAAATACACAAACAAGGCACAGCAACGTGAAAATCGCGCATGGGAAGGCGTATTCTTCATACACCTTTATCTTTTCCCACAGAAATTTGAAATTTTCAAAATACATTTTTACCGTTATATCGCCGCCACGGAACATGCAGATCAGCGTATAAACGAAAAAAACGGCAAACGGCGCAACTATCGCAAGGACGAGAAATACGGGAAAGTGTGTTTTTGCGCTTTTTGATGCTTTTGTACCTTTTTTCTTTGAAGACTTTTTCATATATGTCACCGTAAAGCGTGAGAGACACAAAGTGCCTCTCACAAAAAAATCATGTTATCAGTGTTCGCTTGGTTGTTTCCGTGCTTCACGTTTGATATCTTCCTTAATATCCTCAAGCGTCTTACCGTTAAAGATATCCTCAAATTGTTTGCCGTTGATCTTTTCCATATCAAGAAGCACTTCGGCAAGGTTGTGAAGTATCTGTTCTTTTTCTACGAGGATATCGTAAGCTTTTTTATCGGCTTTGAGGATTATTTCGTGTATCGCCGCATCGACCTTGGACGCAAGCTCTTCGGAGTATGCCTTGTGCGTGGAAAAATCTCTGCCGAGGAATATCTCGTCACCGTCGCCGTCGCCGAGGTAGATAGGACCTAATTCGTCGTACATGCCGTATCGGGTGACATAGCCCTTGGCAAGCTCGGTTGCATGCTTGATATCCTGTGATGCGCCTGTTGAAACATCGCCTAAAATGAGCTTTTCAGCCGCTCTGCCTCCGAAGCTCATGGTGATGCGGTCGAGAATATAACCTCGTGAATAAGTGTCTGAATCGTCATCGGGACGCGTCATGGTATAGCCGCCGGCGCCGCCGCGCGGAATCACCGAGACCTCGGTAACAGGGTCGCAATGCTCAAGCGAGCGGGCAACGATAGCGTGACCTGCCTCATGATACGCAACGAGCTTCTTTTCGTTGGGACCTGCCTTGTGCGACTTCTTTTCGGGCCCCATCAGCACACGCGTGACGGAATCCTTTAGATCCTGCATTTCGATAACTTCCTTGCCCCTGCGTACGGCGAGTAATGCCGCTTCATTGCAAAGGTTTTCGATGTCGGCACCGACAAAGCCCGAGGTCAGAAGCGCGACCTCTTTGGGAGAAACGTCATCTGCAAAATGCTTATTGCGAGCGTGTATCTTGAATATGTCTTCGCGTCCCTTTGTATCGGGCGGAAGCACATGCACCTGACGGTCAAAACGTCCCGAACGCAAAAGCGCGGGGTCAAGGATGTCGGCACGGTTGGTCGCGGCAATGACTATTATGCCCTCATTGCCGACAAAGCCGTCCATTTCCACAAGAAGCTGATTCAGTGTCTGCTCACGCTCGTCGTGACCGCCGCCGATGCCCGAGCCTCTGCGTCTGCCGACAGCGTCGATTTCATCTATAAATATGATGCAGGGAGAGTTTTTCTTGGCTTGGTTGAACAAATCACGGACACGCGCCGCACCGATACCTACATAAAGCTCAACGAAATCCGAGCCCGTTATCGAGAAGAACGGTACGCCCGCTTCGCCCGCAACGGATTTGGCAAGCAGCGTCTTACCTGTTCCGGGAGGACCTACAAGCAGTACGCCCTTGGGGATGCGTGCTCCCATTTTGGTGTATTTTTCGGGATTTTTAAGGAAACCGACTATTTCGGCAAGCTCTTCCTTTTCCTCATCGGCACCTGCGACATCGTCAAATGTGATCTTTTTCTTGCTTTCGTCGTAGAGCTTGGCGGTAGAGCGTCCGAACTGCATCGCCTTGCCGTTGCCTGCCGCCTGAGCGTATATGAAATACATTATCACGCCCGTGATGATGAGCAGGAATATATACGGCAGATATTGGAGATACCACGGTGCGGAAACGTATACCGTATCGTAGTTGAATTTTTCGGCATTTTTGCCCTTTGCTTCGCTCAACAGTTCTTCAAAACCGTCGGTATAGGTGACAGAAGCCTTATATTCGTACTTTTTCATCACCTCATTGTTAAGCTTTTCGTGCGTCTGTGCGAGGTCGATTTTATTGATGTTGTCACTCGTTATGCCGTAAACCGTGCTTTCGTTGACGACAAGAACATATGTGAACTTTTCTTCTGTCAGCATTTGCTTGAATTCAGCCGATGAAATCTCTTTCTGTTCGGAAGAACGCGACTGTACGCCGCCGAACGCGAGGAAAATAACAAATGCGATAACGGCAAGGTAGAGAAGCGTGTATATGATGCGTTTCTTCAATGTCTTTCTCCTTAATAAAAGATAACTGTATTATACCATTAAATCTCTTTTGTAACAATGAAATATCTGTGAAACATAGGTGTTTATTAGATTTTATCAATGTATTCCGGCTTCAGGGAATAAATGTTCTTATACTGTCTGCCGTATTGATCATAGTCAAGACCGTAACCTATAACGAATTTGTCGGGGATCGAGAAGCAACAGTAATCGGGGACTATTTCGACCCTGCGCCGTGACGGCTTGTCGAGCAGTGTGCATATTTTAAGCGATGCGGGCGTTCTTGTCGAAAGTATTTTCTTAAGGCTGTTTAGCGTAAGTCCCGTATCGACTATATCCTCTACGATGAGAACGTTCTTGCCCGTAATGGAAATATCGAGGTCTTTTTTGATTTTTACTTCGCCTGTCGAATCGGTGCCGCTGCCATAGCTTGAAATCGTCATGAAATCAAAAGAAATGTTCATGTCGAGATTGCGGACAAGGTCGGAATAAAACAGCACCGCACCTTTCAGTATTCCCACTACCGTGAGGTCTTTACCGTTGTAATCTTTGTTAATTTGCGCGGCGATTTCTTTTACTTTTTCGCGGATCTCGTCCTCGGTAAGCAGAACGTCGAGCATTTCTTTTTTTATCATAGTTTTTCTCCTTGAAAAATATTTATTATATTTTTTGTGTTTTCGGTTATCTTGACGCTGTCGGCAACGGTGTAACCGATGACGGCAAGGATATCGCTTCCGCAGGCAAGAAGCGGAATCGAATCGCGTATGCTTTCGGGAATTTTTTTGTCAATAAAGTATTTTTTCAGGGTACAGCTTCCGTCGCAGTTTAGCTTTTTGATTCTGTCACCGCTTTTACGGGTGCGCAGGGTCACATGCGGCGGGAGACGGTCAAAATCAAGATATTCGCTTCCGTCACCCGATATGCGCGTTTGAACGAAACGGCTCGAAATGTTGCCATTAGCCCAATGGTAGGTTTTTTCGGGTAAAAACTCATATTCAGCCGAAAAAGCTTTATCGGCATAGGTGAATTCGACCGTTGAATATATACGTTTGGCGCGAATGCAAAACGGCAAAAAAATTTCTTTTCCCGATTGCTTTTCCCAAAGCGATGCGATGCTTTCAATATGTACCGCTTCAATATCCACGAGGTCACCGTTCAGCGCGAGCAGAGCTTTTTTTATCAGTTCACAGCGCAGGATATGCTTGATATCGGTTATTTTCAGTGTCACCTTATCTTCGGCGACGGTCACCAGCGAATCAAAAAGCGGGTCTACGGTATCGGCTATCAGTGTGTCGTACTCGCTCAAAAGCTCCGCACACGAGGTTATCGACGAAACGGCATCGGGGTAGAGTGAGATCATCGACGGCAATATCTCAAGACGTATAACGTTGCGTGAGGCATCCGGCTCAAGATTAGTGGAATCGGTAACGAAGTCAACGCCGTTTTGCCTGCAAAAGTGTTCGATCTCATCTCTTGTAACATCAAGCAGGGGACGAATGATGCTTCCGTTTTTGTATCTCATACCGCACAGCCCGTTGAGCGAGCTTCCGCGCAGAAGGTGCATCAGTACCGTTTCCGCCTGATCGTTTTTGTTGTGTGCCACCGCGATTTTTGCCGAAAGCTTTTTTGAGTACGCGTTGAAGAGCTTATAGCGTTCGATTCGTGCGGCAGTCTCAAGTGAAAGCTTTTTTTCGCTTGCTATTGCGGGAATGTCCGCCTTTTCACAAAAGAACGGTATAGAGAGGGAGGCGCACAGCGAACGCGCGAAGTCTTCATCGCGCAGTGCTTCTTCTCCGCGGATGCCGTGATTGACGTGGAGTGCGGTCACATTACATCCGAGCTTATGAAGCGATAAAAGCAGTGCACAGGAATCGGCACCGCCCGAAAGCCCGACGATAACGGGCTCGCCCGGCACAAGCAGACCGTGCTTTTCTATTGCGGAGCGTACTTTGTTCAGCATGGCGGTCTCCGAAAACGCAAATCATTGCCGCGGAGTCTGAATACCGTCGAAGTGCTTCTGTCAAAAACGCGCGAAGCAATGCGCTCCGTATAGCGCTCCTTGAATTGGTCGGGATTGAGGTTTGTTGAAATGCACATTGACTTTTTTGTAAGTGTGCGTTCATTTACAAGCATAAATGTGTATTCGAGCGTAATATTATTGAATACCGGCTCCGTGCCCATATCATCTATAAGAAGGACATCGGCACTCAAAAGCGTGTCGATATCGTCGGATTTACCGAACGCATATTTGCGTAAAATGTCAAATAGCCTGCCGGCAGTGATGAATACCGTGCTGAAGCCGCGTTCGCGCAGTTTGCCGTTTACCGCCGAAAGCAAAAAGGTCTTTCCCGTGCCCGTATCGCCGCACAGAATAAGATTGGGATGCTTGACGGACGGAAATCTTGTGCAAAATTCCAGACAGCGCTCCTTTACGGCAAGCATATCCTTTCTGACGTTTTCGTCAAAAATATTTTCGTTAAAAGCGTCAAAGGTGCCGCAGGGCGGACAAAAGCTGTCCTTGAATGATTCCTCGATAATGCGCTTCTTAAAGCAGGCACAGCGCACCTTGCTTCCGTCAGGATCCACAGTATAGCCTGTGTCGGAGCAGAGGGGACACGAGTAAACGGGAACGGGGACGGTCAAACCGTTTTGCGCGAGATATGCGTCGATTTCAGCCTGTGCAGCCGCTATGCGCGCCTGCTTTTCATCCTTTGAAAGCGACAGGTCGGAGATGAGCGAACGCTTTTTAAGCTCTGCCTGCTTAAGGCACGGATGCTTTTTGTACAGCGAATCAAGACGTTGCGCGGCAAGCATCTGAGCGCTTGAACGCTTATGCTGAAGCTCGTTTTCAATTTTGTTTTTAAGCAGTGCATCCATGTGTCAGACCTCCGCGTCATTTGCGTCCGCATAGAGCGAATCGCCGTATGATTCGTTTCGACCCGAATAGTTGCCGGACTTCGGGGACTTCGCGGCGGGTTGCTGAGTGCCGGAAGCTTCAAAATGCTTCTTTATTTCATCGGCGGTGAGTATACCGCAGTTCTTGAGCTCGTCAAGCTTCAGAATGAATTTTGTGAATGTATGGGTGCCGAGCGATGAAAGCGTGCGTGCCACCAGAATGAGCGTATCCGCGTGAAAATCAGGGTGCGCTTTCAACATTTCGATGTGCGCCTCCGATACCGCTCTGTTGCGCTCGCCGAGCTCTGAGAGTATCACCGCAACGAGTCTGCGGTCGGAGTTACCCTCCGAAAGATAAGCTTTTACGGCTTTTTCGGTGTGCAGGTCGTTTTCGTGCAGACGTTCGAGTATTCTGCCTATGTACGCGAAATTCGGCGAAGAGATCTTTGTTGTTTCACAGCACGCCGCCTTGATAGCTTTCAAATCAAAGCCGTATTCGTTTGTCCATGTTTGGTACAGACGTATTTCATCGGCAGTCGGGTTGCGCTTTATGCCTAAGTATTGTAAAAGCTTTGCGGCATCATGATGCTTTGCGTTGTACAGTGCGAGATATTCCTCCGCGGCGTCGATGGTGGTGACACCGTCATTCGCCCACGAAAGCGCTGCCTTGTCGATATATGAAAAGCTTATCGCGCTGTCCTTGGTTTCGATGCAGTGAGATATCAACATGAGTGCGGCTTCGACGGAAATACCGTATATTTCCACCCAATCGCGTGCCTTGTCGTATTCGGAGGAAGAAATGCTTCTTCCGGGGAACAGCGAACGTATGCCCGCAAAATAGTCGGCGTATGCGGTAAGCGAATCCGAAGCGTATGCGCCCTCACTGTTTTTTGCCGCCGCGACGCTGAGTATTTCAAACGAAAACGGACGCGCGGTATAGTTGATAAGGTGATGATCGTTGAGATATTCCATTGAAGCGTCGAGCTCGGATGCAGTGCAGCCGACGGCGTTCGAAACCGCGTTAAGACTGTCAAGCTTGAGCTCGGGATGCTCACAAAGGTAAAGGAGATAGATATACACCTTCACCGTTTGCGGGGACATTGGGTATAAAAAATCAGATACGAATGTTCCGTCAAGCGGAATGATGTTTCCGAGCGGATTATCCTTGGCGTATTTACCTGCGGGCATATATTTCTCACCTTACTTTTTTATATATTGAATACAATTATACATATTGTAGCATAAAAGCGCAATTTAATAAAGTATAAATTAAAAAATTTTTTTCACAGGAGGTAAAAAACATTGAAAAGCCTGAAAAATAAACTTATATCGGCGGGAGCAGTGGCGCTGGCGCTCGGTTTTTTATTGCTTGCGGCATACGCTTTTACGGCGAAAAAAGAAAAACGAAACGTGTATAACATCCAAGTCGATACCGAAAACGAGCTGTTCAGCGGAAAAATGAAGCTCGATTATGTAAATTGCGGCGAAAGCGTAAATGAGTTGTATTTCTGTTTGTACCCGAATGCTTTCCGCGATGAGACCAATATAGGGAATGTCGCCGTCGCGGACAAAACCGATGAAGCATATCCCGCGGGCTTCGACAGCGGATATATAAACATCGCGTCGGTGTCGGTCAACGGAAAAAAGACGGAGTTTTCGATGGAAGAAAACGGGCAGATACTTAAGGTCGAAACGGGGAAAATACATCCGAACGCGGAAAAAACGGTCGAAATGGAGTTTTCAGGCAAGCTTCCGTATTCGCCGATGCGCTTCGGATACGGCGAGTATACATATAATTTCGGGAATTGGTATCCCGTATTGTGTCCCGTTATAGACGGCGAAACGGTGAAATGCACATATATCGCAAACGGCGATCCGTTCTGCTCGGAGTGTGCCGATTATTTTGTCACCGTTACCGCGCCGGCCGGATTCAGGCTTGCTTCAAGCGGCATCATCAACGCGGGCAAGAGCAGTGACCCGTTCAAAACGGTATGGAGCGTTAAGGGTGAGAATATACGCGATTTTGCGTTCGTGCTGTCACGCGATTTCGACCTCTGCTCAAAAAAATCGGGAGACACCGTGGTGTATTCGTATTTTCCGCAAAAAAACGGGTACGGCGAAGCCGCGCTTGAATATGCCTGCGACGCGCTTGAATGTTTTAATGAGAAGTACGGTAAATATCCGTATTCGACGCTTTCGGTGGTGGCATCCGATTTTTACATAGGCGGTATGGAATATCCGAATCTCGTCATGATAAACAAGGAATTCTATGAGGCGGATAAGACAGAGGCACTTGAGGAAATAGTCGTACACGAGGTGGCGCATCAGTGGTGGTACGGGATGGTCGGGAACAATGAGATAAAGGAAGCGTGGCTTGATGAGGGCTTGACGGAATATTCAGTGGGCGTGTATTACGAGGAAAAGTACGGGCGCGAGCGCTACGAAAGCTTTATGCGGCAGAACGAAAGCTATTGCAAGGTAATATTCAGGGTCATGGAGAACATGAACGGAAGCGCGGAGAAAAAGATCACGCGCGCAGGAAACGAGTTCGAGCATTGGCTGCTCTATGACGCGGTAACATATGATGCGACGGCGCTCATGCTCGATTCACTGCGCACCTGCATCGGGCAAGCGGCATTCGAAAACGGTATGCGCCTTTACTTTGAGAATAACAAGTATTCCGTAGCCGACGGTGAAAAGTTCATCAGGGATATGAATGAGGGTTCGAAAAAGAATGCGGAGGATATCATCCGTCCGTGGCTTGAGGGAAATGTATATTGGGGCTGAAAGCTGAAATTTAATGTTGATTTTTTACAATAATATATGTATAATATTTACGGTGATAAATGAATGAAACAGCCTGCTTATATAAAGGTCAAGGACGATATAAAAGAAAAGATACACAGCGGTATATATAAAAAGGATATGCGTCTGCCGTCGGAAAACAAGCTTGCCGAGGAGTGGGGCATAAGCCGCATGACTGCCCGTCGCGCGCTAGATGAGCTTATGCACGAGGGCGTGCTGTACCGCACCCGTGGGAGCGGCACTTATGTTTCTGCAAACAGGTACTCGCAGTGCGATATAATGAGCTTTTCCGAAATGGTGCAATCGTTCGGCTCGGTACCGAGTACGGACACACTTGAAAAGGTGTTTGTCAGCGATGACACGATCGCGCTTGCGCTCCATCTGCCGCGCACGACGGTTTTTTACGCCGTCAAGCGTCTGCGCAAGGCTGACGGTATGCCCGTTGCCGTCGAAACGCTTTATCTGCCGATACAGCTGTGCGAGCATCTGGAACGGCTCAGCTTCGACGGTTCACTTTACGAGGAGCTGAAAACGCAGTACGGCTGGAACGTGGCACAGCAGGATATCTCTATAACGGCTCAGATACCTACTAAAGAGGAAAGGGAGATACTTGAGCTCGGCAAGGACGAAGCTGTTCTCAAAACAGAGGGCGTAAGTCTTGATTCCGAGGGTCGCACTCTGTTTTACGAAAGAAACGTGTATTCGGGGAGTAGTTATATAATGCACGCAAGCATCAAGCGCAGGTGGCTCGACACATGAACGGAAACACATTAAAAACGCTTCTTGCACAAAACAGACGTATCGCGGCGGTAAAAAGCGAAGCCGGACTTAACGAAAGCCTTAAAACGGATTGCAGAGTAATATTCATCCTTTACGGGAATGTAATGAATATCTGTGATATCGTCCAAAGAGTAAAAGCGGCGGGAAAGCTTGCGTTCGTTCATATCGACCTTATCGAAGGGCTTTCCGCAAAAGAAATAGCTGTTGAATTTATAGCTGACAACACAGGCGCGGACGGAATAATTTCCACCAAACAGCCGCTTATAAAGAGCGCCGCCACGCACGGACTGCTGACCGTGCAGAGGTTTTTCCTCATAGATTCGCTCGCACTTGACAATCTCAAGAAGCAGCTTAAGGGCGGGATGATGGATGTCGTTGAAATACTGCCCGGATGCTGTACCAAAATGATTTCCCAAATAGTCGCCATGACTGACCTGCCCGTTATCGCAAGCGGTCTGCTTTCCGATGAAGAAGATGTGCGTCTTGCACTTGAGGCGGGAGCGACCGCGGTATCCGGTACGGACAGTTCACTTTGGAAATAAAAAAACACTTGCATAAAAACAAATATCATGATATAATACGCGATGTACTTAAAGTTACGGAGATTTGAGAGTAATGCGGGTACGGTTTTCCTGTTTGCGGGATAGCTGTATCGTATTGCTCTTATTTTTGTATAATAGGAGGAAATTATGTTTGATGTAGCCATTATCGGCGGCGGCGTCATCGGCTGTGCCACCGCCTACAAGCTTTCGATGTACGATCTCAAGGTGTGCGTCATCGAAAAGGAAAACGATATCGCGCTCGGGGCGACGCGGGCAAACAGCGCGATAATCCATGCGGGATACGATCCCGAGCCGAACACGCTTATGGCGCGGCTCAATGTTGACGGATGCGCACAAGCCAAAATACTTGCCGAAAAGCTGAACGTACCGTATAAGAATGTCGGTTCGATGGTGCTGGCGTTCTCGGATGAAGAAACGGAGACCGTCAAAAAGCTTTACAAGCGCGGATGCGCAAACGGTGTGCCGGGGCTTGAGATACTCACGCGCGAGGAAGTTCTTGCACGTGAAAAAAGCGTTTCGCCCAATGTCAAATGCGCATTGTGGGCGCCGTCTGCGGGGATAATAGACCCGTGGGGCTATGCGCTTGCGTTTGCCGAGGTCGCGGCTGAAAACGGTACGGAATTTATATTTGATTTTCCCGTGACGGGGATCACGCTCCATGACGGATACCGCACTGTGACTGACGGAAAGCAAAGCATCGACGCAAAGTTCGTCATCAACGCATCGGGCGTACACAGCGACGAAATACACAATATGGTCGCAAGCCCCGAATTCAAAATAATACCGAGCAAGGGACAGTATTACATCATGGATAAGGCGGAAGGCTCGCTTGCTTCATGTACGCTGTTCCAATGCCCGTCGAGTGTCGGCAAGGGCGTGCTTGTTTCGCCTACTGTACACGGCAACCTTATCGTAGGACCTGATGCCGTTGTCAGCGACGATAAGGACAGGGTAAATACCACGGGTGAACAGCTTGAATTTGTGCGCACAATGGCGGCAAAGAGCGTGCCGGATATAAATTACCGCAACGCAATACGCAATTTTGCAGGTATGCGTGCAAACACCGACAAGGATGATTTCATCATCAAAATTTCGGCTGAAAACTTTGTTGATCTTGCGGGGATCAAGTCACCGGGACTTTCTTCAGCACCTGCGATAGCCGATGAGGCGGTAAAGCTTCTTGCTCAAAGCGGACTTGAACTCAAAGAAAAAACAAACCGCAAGGAAACACGCGAGCATATCGTATTCAAGGAGCTGGACAACGAAGCCAAGGCTGAGCTTATCAAAAAGAATCCGCTGTACGGACGCATCATCTGCCGTTGCGAATCCATAACCGAGGGCGAGATAGTCGATGCGCTTCATTCGCCTGTCCCGGCGCATACCGTTGACGGTGTAAAGCGTCGCTGCAATGCGGGTATGGGCAGATGTCAGGGCGGCTTCTGCGGACCGCGTGTGCTTGATATAATCGCCCGTGAGAAGGGCATTTCACCGCTTGAAGTGCTTAAGGATAAAAACGGAAGCAATATTTTATTCAGCGAAACAAAGGGAGGTAAAGCGTGATGTATGAGCTTATAGTTGTCGGCGGCGGCCCTGCGGGACTGAGTGCGGCATGCTCCGCGTGGGAAAGCGGTATCAAGAGCATCCTCATTATCGAACGCGATAAAGAGCTTGGCGGCATACTCAACCAGTGCGTGCATAACGGCTTCGGACTGCACTATTTCAAGGAAGAGCTTACCGGACCCGAATACGCCGGACGTTTTATCGAAATGCTTTCATCAACGGGTGTAGAAGTCAAGACTGACACGATGGTGCTTGATATAAGCGATAAAAAGGTCACATGTATGAATACGCGCGAGGGCGTTACGGTGCTTGAGGCGAAAGCGGTAATACTTGCGATGGGTTGCCGTGAGCGTACACGCGGCGCTATCGCCATTCCGGGAGACAGACCTGCGGGCGTTTACACTGCCGGTGCGGCACAGCGGTATTTGAATATCGAGGGCTATATGGTCGGCAAGCGCGCGGTCATACTCGGCAGCGGCGATATCGGGCTTATAATGGCTCGCCGTATGACGCTTGAGGGCGCAAAGGTGCTTGCATGCGTCGAGGTAATGCCGTATTCGGGCGGGCTTAACAGAAATATCGTGCAGTGCCTTAACGATTTTGATATTCCGCTGTATTTGTCGCATACTATAATCGACATACAGGGTGACGGACGTGTCGAAAAGGCAGTCGTTGCGAAGGTCGATGAAAAGCGGCGTCCGATAAAGGGAACGGAGATCGAATTTGAATGTGATACCGTACTGCTTTCTGTAGGGCTTATTCCCGAAAACGAGCTGACGCGCAGTGCGGGCATCGAAATCGACAGGCGCACGAGCGGCGCAGTGGTTTATGAAAACATGGAAACAAGCATGGAAGGCGTTTTCGCGTGTGGAAACGTCGTGCATGTACACGATCTTGTCGATTATGTTACTGCCGAGAGTGCACGCGCGGGCGAAGCGGCGGCAGAATATATCAAAAACGGTGAAAAGCACGGGGAAGTGATTACCGTAAAGAACGGTGACGGCGTGACATATACCGTTCCGCAAAAAATCAGAATGACAGAAAACGGCAAAAATGCGGAAATATTTTTCCGTGTCAACCGTGTGATGGGCGACAGCGCGATAAATGTAGTTTCGGGCGGCGAAAAAATAGCGAGCTTCAAGCGTGAGCATATGGCACCGGGCGAAATGGAGCATATAGTCATTCCTCAGATATTGCTTAAAAAGGCAAGCGGTGAGCTTACCGTTGAAACGGAGGTCAAATAATGAAAGAGCTTATTTGTATAGTATGCCCGAAAGGCTGTCATTTGCGCGTTGATGATGAAAACGGCTATTCCGTTACGGGAAACGGCTGCCCGCGCGGAGCTGAATACGGCAAGAATGAGCTTACTAACCCGATGCGCACGGTGACAAGTACCGTGGCAATAACCGGCGCGGCACAGAGACGTTGCCCGGTGAAAACCAATACGCCGATACCGAAAGCAAAGATGTTTGAGGTCGTGCGCGCACTTGACGGCATCGTGCTTTCATCACCTGTCAGAGTAGGCGATGTGGTCATCAAAAACGTTGCGGGAACTGATGCGGATATCATCTGCACCAAGACGATGTGATTTTTTATAATTTAATTGCCGCCGGTCGGTCGATCGGCGGCATTGCGCTTTTACAGCGTTGCTTGTTACATCCTGCATACGCTTATTCGATATTACCGTTTTCCCTGAACGAGCGCCATACGTTTTCAAAGAAGCCGCCGCCGTCGGGCAGGGGGCGCACGGGACGGTACAGCGCGGTGCAAACGTTTTCGCCAAAAGTCATTTCCTGCACGAAGTCCTTGATACTGCCGTCATCGGGCGTAAAGCGGAATATCTCCTCAAGCCCGTCGCGCAGTGAGCCGTTCGCGTCATAGTAGAGCGCCGAGCCGCACGTTTTGCCGAAATGCTCTATATGGTCGAGCATAGCGTAAAGATACATTTTTTGCGCAATGAGCGTGTCGCGCAGACGGTACGCCTTCAAAAGTTCTGTTTCCTTTGCGCCGAGCTTTTGGGAAAGCGTTGCGATATCCTTTTCGTTTTCCTCTATCGCGTCAAGTATTTTCTGCTTTTCTCTCAGTGCCGCGCCCGATGCGCTCATGCGTTCACGGGCTTTTAAGAGCAGCTCATCGACATTGCTTTCACGCGAAAGTATGTTTTCGACAAACTCCCTGTTGTTTTGCAGTGATTTCTCCGCCGCACACGCGAACGTTTCGCCGTTTTCCGGCAAGGAATCATATTTTTTTGCGATGTACTGCGCGGCGCGGAGCGAGCCTATCTGCCCGGCATTCAGTGCCGAGCCGCCGGGACGGTATATGCCGTGCGTGCCTGCCGCCTCACCGCAGACGAACAGATGCTTTATATCGGTCTGCCACCACATATCGACCTTTGCGCCGCCGTTGTTATGCTGTGCGCAAAGCGCTATCTCAAGGTATTCTTTATACAAATCAACGCCCTTTGAAGCATAAAGCTCTATCGCAGGCTTGTTCATATGCTCAAGACGCTCTATCGGCGTGCCGAAGCATGCCCCCGCGTTTTCAAGATACTCTTTCGCCTCAGGCGCAAGTGCCGAATAGTCAAGCTCCGCTTTTTTATCGGGATTGTTTATAAAATCAAGGAACACTCTGCGTCCGCGCATGATGCACTCGCGGTAGACGAGCAGGTCAATGACCGATGAGCCCTCAAGCACCTTGCGCGAATCGAACGGCCACTGATAGCCCTTTAAGAACACCATGGAAAGCTTTTCGCCCGTCTGCGCAAAGTATTCGTTCAAAAACTCATATTCGTTGCCGTCCTTATCGACGGAAACGAAGCGCGGAAGCACCTGCATATATGTTCCCGAAACGTTCCAGCGCGGCGCAACGGACGCAAGCCCGTACTGCCACTGCGTCAGATTCTGTCCTTTCACGCCCGCTTGAAAAAGCACTCCGCTCGAGCCGCTGTGGCACACGGGATATACGCTGTCGCGGTACATGCCGCCCGGTCCGCCGGTCGCAAAAATGACATTCGTACAGTGAAAAAGCAATGCGCGGTTTTTGTCGGAAAGGCTTTGTGCAAGCACGCCGAGAAGCGTATCGCCGTCCTTGATGATCTCAGCTGCGACAAAGCCTTCATACACCTTTATTCCAAGCCGTTCGGCTTCCTTTTGGAGCTTTTCGGTCATCTCCTTTGAGGTAAGAGGTCCTACCGATGTGGCGCGCGCGCAAGGGTCGTGGTCTGTCTTATAGCCGACGAACTCGCCGTAACGGTTTGTCGGGAACGGCACGCCCAGCTCACAGAGATTCAAAAAACATCTTGCCGAGAGCGCCGCCTCCGCAAGCGCGTTATCACCGTCAACGCATCCGCCCGCGAAGAGATCCGACGCCATATCGTGGACGGAATCGCGCTTATCGCCCGCCATGCCGAGCTTATAATATGTCTGCTTGTCCGAGCCGGTATTGCGGCTCGTACCCATGTTCACGCCCTCTGTCAGCATCGCAACGCTGTCGATGCCGAGCTTTTTGAGTCTTATCGCGGCATTGTAGCCCGCCGCGCCCGTGCCGACAACAAGCGTGTTCAGCCTGATAAATTCTTTTTCCATCGTATCACCTTATAATCTTTGGATGTGGAAGCCGCCGTCAACATCGACGGACTGACCCGTGACATACGGCAGTGCGCCGGAGCAAAGTGCGAACACCGCCGCGGCGATATCCTCGGGCTGTCCCCAACGCTTTATCGGCAGAAGTCCGCCGTCGATAAGTCTGTCGTACTTTTCTTTAACAGTAGCCGTCATGCCCGTGGCGATGATACCGGGACGTATCTCATTCACAGGTATGCCGTATTCGGCAAGACGGTCGGCAAAAAGCGTCGTCACCATCGAAACGCCCGCCTTTGAAATGCAGTATTCGCCTCTGCTCGTCGAGCTTGTGTACGCCGACATCGACGAAATATTGCATACATAGCCGCGAATACCGTTTTCGGGCTCATTCTCTTTCATTATATTTGCCGCCGCCTGCGTCAAAAACAGCGTGCCCTTTGTATTGATGTTCATGACAAAATCATAGCTTTCCTCGGTCATTTCAAGGATATCGGCACGAACACGCGGCGCAACGCCCGCGACATTTACAAGCGCGTGTATGCCGCCCGCATCTACTGCTGTTTCGATAAGCTCTTTTCTGTCCTCGCTTTTGCTGAGATCGCCCTGCACATATATAAAATCTTCTTCGTGAAAGAACTCCTTTGCCTTGGCTTCATCCGCTACATCCATGCCGATAACACGGTAGCCCTTTTGAAGAAAAAGCTTGGCGGTCGCCTTGCCGATGCCGCCGACGCATCCCGTAACTATAACATTTTTCATTTTGTTTTCCTCCTTATTATCAACAATTATCATATATTCTTTCTTTTCGGGAATTTGTATGTGCTTAAGCACAGAGCCTCCCGTTCCGCCGAGCCCTATAAAAAGCGTATTTTTCATATCACACCTTCTTTATGCGGATGGACATTTTGTCATTGTCCGAAGTGAAGCCGATACGGTAAAGAACACCGTATTCGCCCCAATTTGCCTGCAATCTGCTGTCGTAGGTTATATCCTTTTCGTCTACCGTAATCTTGCCCGCGCAGGTCAACAGATACTTTTTATCAAGCAGTACGCCGTATTTTGTGAGCTCGGGCTTCAAGCATGTAAGCAAATGCTCGGTAACGCTGTTGCTCTTTCGGTTGTACACGAAGCTGTCGGTAATATCGAGCGAATCATCATTGAGTGTATATTTTCTGTCTATCTTTGTCGCCGCTCCGGGATATGCGCCCGCAAACGAAACATTTACCGTGTTTTTATCCGCGCTGAACGCATCTGCGCGAAAATCTCTTCCGTTTTTCTGCATTATGCCGTTGATCTCGGGCAGATTGTGCCATGATGACTGCATCGTCCATATAGTATAACGCTCGGACGAAAACGTTTTGCGCGTATAGATCTCCACGCCCACGTCTATCAGCACGGGCTTCGTGTTGTCGTAAAGCACGAAGCTTCCCACATCGTTATGATTGTGTCCCTCATCGTTGTTGCCGCCCTTGACCGCAAGGAACAAGCTGTTTTTGCGCAATACGGCTATCTGCGTGTCCGAAAGCAATGTAAAATCATCGGCAATGATTTCGGGACAGCTCAGCATCTCTTTCTTATACGCGGCTTCCGTCAGCATTCTACGAAGCTTCGCCTGTGCCTCATGGTCGCGCTCATTGAATATTGCCTTATGCTCAAAAAACTCTCTGCCGAGCGCCATAAGCGATTTGTCGCCTATCCTTTTTCCGAATAAATACGTAACGCCTGCGCCGGTTCCGCCCAATTTACGCGGACCGTCGGCAAAATTGACAAACATGCCGTCGCCGATATACATGCGGTATTCGTACTTGCCGATATTGCGGAATTTCTCGTCATTGTAGAAATTTATTTTGCCGTCGGTCGCCGTAAAAAGCTGTTCGGCAAATTCAAACAGTGATGCGCCTGCCTGCGTCCAATACGAACAGCCCTCATCGCATGCACCGTCAAGCGGATATCTGCGATAAAATGCCTGCGCCTCGGTCAGCATTTTTTCGATGCCGCGGCAGAGCGTCGCCTTTTCGTGTACGGTGATGAGGAATACCGAAAGTATGTTCGAAAGTATCCACGGATTCCAGTTGTTGACCTCTCCGTTATATCCCATCCACCACCAATCGCGGTGGCAAAGGTACGGCTTTACGACACGTCGGTCAAGCTCATTGACTATGTTTTCGCATATTTCGGGGCAGAACGCATAG
>JAZRXI010000102.1:0-43377 GCA_045600145.1 Clostridia bacterium
ATAATAGTCAGTTGTGATGTTATCAAGCGCAACATACAGCTCATACGCCGCATCGTTCTGCGCTCTTTCGGCTTTTTTCGCATCTATGAACGCCTGTGAAACAGTGAATGTTTTTTCTATTTTATACCAGCCGTCATCAAGTGCTTTTACGCTGTATTCGGCATTACTGTTGCCACCCAAAATGAGCCAATTTCCCTGCGTGAAGCCTATGATGCTGTTCGGCCAGTATTCGGGATGCTGTGAAACCATGTTTATGTCGGTCTGATCGAGCGTGCCGGAAACAAGCGAAACGTGTGCATAGCACGGAAGCTTGCTTTGATCCTTTATCTTCACCTTGAGTGAAACCGTGTACTCGCCCGCGCCCGTACCGTAATATGCGTGTTTGGCATCATTAAAAACATCAGCTCCGATATTGAACATCGCCGATATCTGATAGTTTCCGCTTGTGGGAGCGGTAACATCTATCACGCGGTTATCCTTTCCGCTTTCGGCAACATTTTTAAGCACAGTACCGTTTGCGGGAGTTTTCCAGCCTGTAGTATCACCTGACTCCGCATCGCAGTTTACGACCTCATGCTTTTGCGGAAGTATTCCGTCGTGCGGATCTATCTTTTTGCCGTTGAATGACACCGTAACATCGTCAAGGTAATAAGTTGCAGTGATATTATCGAATGCAACATACAATTCTTTTGATGTTGGCTCGGTGAGAAAATCATTCGTTACACTGAATGTGCGGGTTATCGTGTACCAAGTGCTTTTAGTATCACATGTTATCGTATAAACGGAATTACTACCGTTACTCGTTCCGGCTGTCGGCTGTAATATTATCCATTGGGATTGCGCAAAGCCGATAATTCCGTTTGAGGAATCACTGTTCGCACTCGTATTCTCGCGAGAGCCGCTCACGAGCGTCATATGCGCATATATGTCTGCGTCTGAGCCCGCCTTAAATTTCACCGAAACGGTGTAATTCCCTGCGCCGTTGCCGAAATAGCCGTTCTTCGGATCCTTGAATACAGCCGCACCGATATCGAACATACCCGATATCTGATAGTCTCCGGAATTTTTAGCCGGAGTAACCTTTATCACACGGTTATCCTTGTCATCTTCTTTGATATTGGCGAGCGGTGCGTCAAATGTAAGGCATTTCCACCCCGTCGTATCGCCCATTTCGGCATCGCCGTTCAGTACATGCTTGATGCTCGGTGTGTTTTCGGCATAAACAGGCACGCTTGCCGCGACAGCGCATACCGCAAGTATCACTGCAATAATGATACTTACTGTCTTTTTCATACTAAAATCCCCTTATTTTTTTATTTCAAAAATCAGCCTAAGAACTCCACTGTGAAATCGTCGATGTCGATGTGCTGATTATTGTTCACATCAATTTGATGGAAGCAGAACGCCCACCAATGATTGCCCGATGCCGTGATATCGTCTTCTTCGACATTAAGCGAAATGACAACATCCTCCCATTCCTCATTGTCGGTATTCGTCTGATGCGAAACGGTCGCAATGTAATACGGATTCGTTCCGTGCATTTCGATAAACGAATTTACATCATTCTCCGTTTTGCCGCGGATAACGACGCCGGGTACTGCCGCATCGCTTCTGTACTTAAAGGTTATCTCATATTCGCCCGCTTCCTTTATATATGGGTGAAGGTTGATGAGCGGCGTGTAATAGTGCTGATTGTCGCTCTGGTCGGGAGTGTAGCGAAGGCACTTGCCCGAAAAGCCCTCGGTAAGTGAAAGTGTTCCTTCGCCCATTATTTCCCATGCGGTATCGCCGACATTCTTTGCATCGTCGAATGTCGCCGATTCCTTGGGAATGATGTTGATGACCTCTCTCGGTGTCGGTGACGGAGTAGGCTCGGGTGTTGCCGTGGGCTCGGGTGTCGCGGTAGGCTGTACCGTTGCCGTTGCCTGAACAGTGGCTGTCGCGCTCGCGCTTGCCGAAGCCTCGGCGTCATTGTTGCTTTCGCCGCATGCGCAAAGTGAAAGCACAAGTACAACGGAAAGCAGTGTAAGAATAAATTTTTTCATGTTTGTTTCCTCCTGTTTTTTAATTGGTTCTATTTTTAATGACCAGAAGTACCCAGTCATTATTATCGGGTTTATAAGGTGAATCATAACTGCCGTCACCGTTCGGCGTGATGCTGTCGGAAATAAGAGTATATTCGTTGTTGCGCGGATCGTACCACCAAGCCGAATACGTTGCCGCTTTATCCATTTGTTTTAGCGTTCCGACAGCGTTTATGCGGTTTTTGTTGTATGCGTATATGATGTATAATTCATCGTTTCTTGTCGCCGCCGCAAAATAACAGCTTTTGGCGCCCTCGAAGCGGTTTCCGTCATAAAATTCGGGTGTAAGCGTCCACCATGAGTATTTGTTCAAAAACTCCTTCATGTAGCCGACCTGCAAAGCCGATTCGCATTCCGTCAGATCTGACCAACGAAGAGCTTTATCCGCGGGCAGGACATTGTCAACGCCGTCCCAGAATCCCGAAGAATACTCCGAATCATACAGCCACATATCGCCCGCGCCGTAGCCGTAGCCGCACATGCCGCTTAAAAATGCCACCCAGCCCTGCACACGCGCGCCGTAGTTTTTGGTCCACAGACAGCAGTACAGACTTTCGTACATAACGGCAGGCTTATCGCTTACCCAATAATCCTTGGGTATCTCATCGTCATAGCGGCGGTCTTTCTTGAAGCCCCACTGCGCCGCCCACCACGAATGCCCGTGTGCGAAATTGCCGTTGAAGGTCTCCTCCGCAAAGAACGCAGACATTCCGATACCGTCGTTAGCCTGCTCCGGCTCGCTTCCGCGTCCCGTGACCGTTGTCTTGCATGTGCCGTGCTGATGTGCCGACAAAGGATGCGAATATGCATCGTATCCGTGAATGTATTCCGCTATCTTTACCCACGGATTTTTCCAGCAGGAATAGTGCCAACCGTTTCCTTTGGGGTTATGGTCATTGCCGTCTATCTCCTGCGCGAGCGTCCACATAACGGGGAATGAGCCGTAGCGTGCGACCCAATGACGGCACAAAAGCTTCATGTATTCGGTATCATTGAACATTTCCTCGGTAAGAGATGTCGGGAAGAAAAATTCGGCATTGGCATGCACAAGCCCTTTTTCGGCAATATACCGATAGTATCCATCAGCGATTTTTAATCCCTCAAGGTCATTTTCGTCAAAACCGTCTGTAAGGTCGAACGGTGCGCCGAGCGGCTCGGACTGATAAACCGTAAAGCCCTGTTCGACACGCTTATCGACAATATACTTAAAATGCGAATCCGTTTTGATATTTTTCGCATATGCGCCGGGAGAATCAAATTCCTCCCTGTACATTCCCCAATGCGTATCGCCCAAGTAGAAGAACGGTGTGCCGTCAGCATACATGAAATACTTGTGTTCTTTATCGGTTTTAAGAAAACCGCGCTTATATATTTCAAGCTCGCCGTCATACGGGAGCGCATCCACCGTACCCGAGCATGATGCAAGAAAATCATAACTGCTTTCGACGGTAAAATCCCAAATGCCCGTTTTTGTCGGCGCAAAGCGCAGGCAGAAGATGTTTTGCCCGTAATAGAAACCGGGCAACCGCAGTGTGATTCCGCTTGCACGATGTTTGAACACGCCGTAAAATTCATGCTTCAGTGCAGTGTCGAAATCATACTGTCCGTTTCCGTTCAACCGGATCTCGACCGATACCCGGCATTTTGTTGTAAACTCCATATTTTCCTCAATTCTTTGTTACAATAAGTACCCAATCCTCTATATCGGGCTTATCCGGCAATGAATAACGTTGTTTGTTATCTCCCTGCACATTTTTGTCACCCTCGGTATACTCGCCCGTGCGCGGATTGAACCACATAAGCGAATATGTTGATTTTTCGTCAAGATTCGTAAGTCTGCCCGTAGAAGTATTGCGGTTATACATATATATAATGTAAGTACCGTTTCCGTTAGAGGCGTTTGCGTACAGACAGTCCTGATTACCGAGGAAGAAGCTCATATCGTAGAAATCGGGAATGAATGTCCACCACTCGTACTTTTCCAAAAACGTCTTAAGGTGTGCAAGCTGAAGCGTTGAGGGACATTCAAGTACCTCTGACCACTTCTTTTTAAGGTCGTCATCGGTGACCTCATGCACCGTGCCGTCGATTATTTTCGCATTGTAGCCGCCCTTGTAAGCCCATACGTCGATAACGCCGTAGCCGTAGCCGCACATACCGCTTAAGAACGCCACCCAGCTCTGCACACGCGCACCGAAGTCGTCGGTCCACTGATAGCAGTACGGACTTTCGTACATAACGGCAGGCTTTTCGCTTGCCCAATAATCCTTCGGCACATCGTCGGCGTAGCGTCTGTTCTTCTTGAAGCCCCACTGTGCGCCCCACCAATTATGTCCTGTAGCAAAATTATTGTTGAATTTTTCGGCAAACGCAAATGCCGACATGCCGTTTGCTTCTCTCTCACTTCCGATGCCGGTGACCGTCGTATGCCCTGTTCCGCGCTGATGTGCCGTGAGCGGATGCGAGTAAGCATCGTATTTGTGGATATACTCGGCGATCTTTACCCATGGATTGTTCATGTAGTTATATTTCGCGTCGCCCTGACAGTCGTTATCCACCTCCTGTGCAAGCGTCCACATAACGGGATATGCGCCGAAGCGTGCCACCCAATAGCGTGATATCTTTTCAAGATACGCTTGATTGTTCACAAGCTTATCGGTAAGCTGATTCGGGTAGAAAAACTCCGCATTCGCGTGTACAAGCCCTTTTTCGGCAATATACTTATAATAGATATCGGCGGTTTGAAGCCCGTCAAGATCACTGCCCGAAAGACGGTCACTCAGATTGAACGGTGCATTTATCGGCTCGCTCTGATAAACGGTAAAGCCCTGTTCGACACGCTTATCCACGATATACTTAAAATGCGAATCCGTTTTAATGTCACCGCCGTTCGGTCCTGCTGTGTTAAGCTCCTCGGAATACATCGCCCAATGCGTATCGCCGATGTACAAAAACGGTGTACCGTCAGCATAAGTAAAATACTTTTTGCCCTGCTGTACATTCACGAAGCCGCGCTTGTATATCTCAAGCTCACCCGTGTAAGTGTTTGCGCCTACGGTCTTTGTTATGCCGTTAAGTGAAGGCTCGTCGGCACATTCCGTCTTAACATCCCAAATGCCGTACTCGGTAGGTGCAAAACGAACGCGGAACGTATTGTTCCCGTCAAAAAATGCAGGTATTTTAAGGCTCGTGCCGCTCGTGCGATTCGTGAAAACCGCATCCAGCGAAACGTCAAAGCCGTCATTGTCCGAATATGCCTTATCAGGTGAAAACGAAAGCTCTGCCGCCACCCAACGTTCCGTCAGCACATCTACTTCGCTTTCGTTTATCGCTACCGGCGTGGGCGTAGCTTCCGGCTGATCGGGCGTACCGTTTCCGCCGCACGAAGCGACGGAAAGAAGCACGCATATCAATAAAAACAGTGAAATGATCTTTTTTGTCATTTTTATCTCCGTTTTCAAAGCTGTTCTTTTTTCTTAAATACTGCTACGACAGCTACGGCAACGCATGAAGTTATAAGCACCGCAAGTGCAGGAACGCAAAGTGCATCGCCCGTATCCTTGGGCATGCCGTCATAGGATATCTTCACATCGTCGATATAGTAACCGAGCCAATTTCCGCCGTCAACATATTGGTGATCAAGCACTTTTCCGCTTCCGTCAAGGCGGATACCTATTTTATACGCGTCCTTATTGCCCTTTATCGCATCAAGCATTTCGTTCGTGATATCGAATGTATATGTGTACTCAGTCCAATCGGGCGTTACCTTTACGGCAGTCTTTTCTTGAGAATACGCCTTGAACTTATCCCACGCCGCGCCCGAATACGAAACAAGTGAGAGTGTAAAAGCGCCGCTCTTGTTTTTGTCATCACTTTTTATTCTGAACGATACTGTATATTCCTTTGCTCCACCGCCGTTATAGCCGTTTGCGGGATCGTTGACTATCGAAGCGCCGAGATCGAATACGACACTGCTGTAATAATCGTTTGCCTTGGGTACGAAATGTATAACATTGCTTCCGTCGATCTTCTCATTCGTGAGCGTACCGTTATTAAACAGACCGCTCCAGCCCTCAAGTGTTTTAAGCTCGGCGTTGCCGTTGACGGTCTGCATTGCCGTCACCTGCTTTTCACCGCTCTGCTCTCCGCCCTGTTCGCCGCCCTGCTCTTCCTCCGCAGGAGCGTCGCCGGCAAATATCTTCATATCGTCGATATAGTAGCCCATCCAATTACCCTGACCGTAGGCATAACTGCTTCCCGAGCCGTCAAAGCGCAGTGAAAGCATATACGCATCCTTGCTGTCGAGTGCGGCAAGCATATCGGCAGTGATATCGAATGTGAATGTATATTTTGTCCATTCGTTTTTCGATACAGTGATATATTTTCTGCTTTCGGTCGGCTTAGCGGTCATTTTGTTCCATGCATTCGATATCATCGAAACATTGAATGCACCGTCGCCCGTTGCCGAATCATCGCCCTTAACGCGGAACGAAACCGTATATTTCCCCGCGCCCGCGCCGTTGTAACCGTTTGACGGATCGTTTACTATGGCAGGACCGAAATCGAACATTACACTGCTGTATACGTCGTCCGCTTTCGGTACGAAATGTATAACATTGCTTCCGTCAAGCTTCTCGTTCGTAAGTGTTCCGTTTCCGAACAGCTTGTTCCATCCCTCAGTTGTACCAAGCTCGGCATCACCGTTGATCACGGTTTTGGCTTGAGGTTTTTCGGGAGACTCTATCACCTTTACATCGTCTATATAATAAACGATGTTGGGATTGTCAATACTTACATACAGCTCATATGCCCATGCATTGCCGTCGTCAAATTCGGCTTTCTTCGCGTTGATGAATGCGCTTGTCACGGTAAATGTTTTTGTCACCGTGTTCCATTTTGATGTCGCATCATACTGTATCGTTGCATCCGCATCGTTCGTGACGCCCTCGTTCAGACGTATCCACGCGTCCTTATTGTAGCCGATGCGGTTATATGTATCATCCGACCAATTCCATGCGCCCGTGCGAAGCGAAACATGAGCATACTGCGTGCCGGCAACACTTGTCTTTACTTTCATTGAAATCTTGTATGTACCCGCCCCGCCGCCGTTAAAACCGTTTTCGGTATCGCGGAACACGTCCGCGCCGATATTGAACATCGGTATCGACCAATCGGTAAGTCCTCCCGACGTAGCCGGAGTAAACTTTATAACGCGGTTGCCGACGTTATCGGGATCTGCAATATTTGCAAGCGACATACCGCTGTTTAAGTCCGCATATGTTTTCCATCCGGTGAGATCACCTTTTTCGGCGTCACCGTTCACCGTCGTCTTTGCTTCCGCGCCGGCAAATACGGCGATCCCGGCAAGCAAACATACTGCAAGCAATACAGTGATTACCTTTTGAAAGCTTTTCATTTTTTGATTCCTCCAAATTTGCATAATTTCGGCAGCCTGCACATTTTTTCATCAAAACGCACAAACCGTTCCTTATAAACAATTTTAACAAACGTAATTTGATATGTAAATATTTTGAGTATGCAAGAAACATATCGAAATTGACTTTTCAAAAATCTCATGCACAACAGAGATTGACATTTATTTTTTGTCGGCTTATAATATCATTTAGGAATTTGCGGATATTATCGTTGCATATGCAACCGATCTGAAAGGATATTTATATGAATATTCAAATTGCCCATTTTGCGTGCGAACGCTGCATAGTCAATGACCGCTGGATATACGATACTCCGAGCGGACTTATGCGCTTATATTTCATTCATTCAGGCGAGGGCTGGATATACAATTACCGTGAAAAGCACCGTCTTCAGCCGCGCAAGCTGTACCTGTTCACACAGTACAGCGATTTCCGCACGCTTGAAGCAACCAATCTTGATCACAGCTTTTTTGACTTTCATGCCAATTATGCGCTCAAGCCGGAATGTTTTCTTGAGTTCGACGAATCAGACTTCCCGTTTATTGATTTTGAAGCACTTTCGATACAACTTCACAACAAGGCAAAATACGAAAATTCGCTGCGCGCACTGCTGATAACTGTGCTTTCGTACATTGATGAATCACGCAGTCTGCCGCTGATAACAAACGAAACCGTATTACGTTCGATAGAGTTAATACAGGCGCAGAGTGCCGTCGTCACAACATCTCAACTCGCCGAAATGCTGTGCATAAACGAAAGTCACTATATCCGTATTTTTAAGAAACAGCTCGGTATCACACCGATGCAATATATACGTTCCTGCAGAATAGCCACCGGAATAGCCTGTCTGCAAAACGGCATGAATGTCGCGGAAGCAAGCGAAAAATGCGGGTACGGTTCATCCGTAGCTTTCACTCAAGCTGTAAAAAGCGAGACGGGTGTACTGCCCTCGCACTTTTTTAAGAAGAAAAAATAAAAAAATCTCCCTATATCGCGCGATGTAGGGAGAGCCGTATTTAGTGTCTGCCAAAAAATTTAAAAACGCTGTTGCCAAGCGGCAATCCGGCGTTTTTTGAAACGTGCTTAAAGCTTCTTCAGTATTTCTATTGCCTTGCCGGGCAATCTGCCGAGGTGATCAGGGCCTATGTTAAGAAGCAGATTCACCCCGTTGGCGTTAAGGCGCTTGCGTATCTCATGTATTTCCGCGGGCGATTTATAGTTATCGTCATACACAGAAAAATTCCAATGGTCATTTATCGTAATAGGCGATTCGTTAAGCTCCGCCTTGCTTTGCATATTGATATCGTTATCTGCACCGGAGCCATAGTCACCTATATCATTGCCGAGTCTGCCGCCGACAAGGCATTCGGGCTGATGCTTTTTGGCAAGTTCATAAAATGCCTGACTTTGCTCATTTGCCATCGTCCACGGGCAATCGAACCATATAAGGCAAAGGTCACCATACTGCGTAAGTATTTCTTCCACCTGCGGCATTGCTTTTTCATCAAGATATTTTTGGAAATCTATTTCGCGGTTTTGAGGGAAATCCCATGTATTATGGCATTCCTTGTAAAACTCGTTTTCTATGAAGCCACCTGCATCCTTTTCGTCCCAATCAAGGTCTTGAGAATAATACAAGCCCAGCTTTATACCGTGCTTTGCACAGCTGTTCGCCAATTCATCTACGATATCACGTTTAAACGGAGTGGCATCGACAACATTGAACGATGAGACGCGCGAACGGTACATCGAAAAGCCCTCATGGTGCTTCGAAGTAAATACCATGTATTTCATACCCGCATCTTTTATCAGCTTAACCCATTCGTCGGCATTGAAATAAATCGGATCAAACGCTTTTGCAAGCGCATGATATTCTTCCATCGGTATCCTTTGGTGGCGACGAACCCATTCATCGCACGGCTGTCCTTTATAGTCACCGTCAAGAACGGAATAAAGTCCAAAATGTGACATCATTCCGAAGCCAGCTTGTCTAAACCATTCTCTGTTGTTCATAGCATAATTCTCCATTGCAAAAATCAATGACATAATTATACACATATCGCGGAAATAAGTAAATAATTGCCTTGTGCAAAAAACATAGCCGTATTGACTTTTACATGCCGGAGTATAACGCTTCAACTATTCCTATATGCTTGTTGAATACCTCGTACCATAAATGCAGATTCATTCCCACGAACACTGATATTTCTTTTGCAGGGTCAAGCATGACATATGAGCCTGCCGCGCCGTCCCAGCCGAACTCACCCTTTTTAAGTCCCCATTCGGTATCCTTAAGACGTGTCCGAACACCGAGTCCATAGGCATATTCGTCCCCTTGAATACATGTAAAAGGATTTTTCAAGCACAGTACTCCCGTATGATCGCGGCGCATCATGTCGATGCTCTCACGCTTAAGAAGTCTGTAGCCGTTATACGCTTCCCCGCCACACGCAAGTGCGTCGGCAAACAGCGCATAGTCCTCTACCGTGCCGCAAAAGCCCGCTCCTCCGCTCTCGTAATTATCGCTCAGACGGAAGGGATTTTTTTTGATCGCAGGAACGATTTTGCCGTTATCCACGCGGTACATTTCATACACACGCTCGTCTTCGAAATTGAAGCCCGAATGTGTCATTCCAAGCGGGTCAAGTATGATTTTTCGTACATATTCCGAAAATTTCATGCCCGAGCAAATCTCAATGACTGCCGCAAGCACATCGTGACAAAGACTGTACTGAAAGCGCGTTCCCGGCTCAAACGCAAGCGGCTCCTCAACGAAGCTCTTGACAAGCGTCTGTGTATCCGCCTTGCCGCCGCTTTCTTTGACTACACGCTTTATTGACGCCTTGTTCAAATTGTAATCAAGACCGCCCGTCATCGTCAAAAGATTCAAAACCGTCATTTTGTTTTTCGGGCTGACCTTGTTTCCGTTTTCATCAAGCAAAAACGCCTTTGAATACTCGGAAATGTACTTTTCCACCGGGTCGTTAAGCGCAAGCCTTCCCTCCTCGATAAGCCGCATCGCGCATGTAGCCGTCAGCGGCTTTGTGATGGAATACATCCTCAAAGCTTCATCGCCGCACGCGTGATACAGATATCTGTACACAGGCTCATGCTTTTTGTACATTATCACATCAGCGAAAGGTATGCCCGCGTTCTCAAATATATTTTTCAGTTTTTCATCAACATTTTTCATTTATTCATCCCCTCATACGCCACATGTGCGGCGGAAATATCCATATTACATCCGAGCCTGTACAGCTCGCATTTTTTGCCTATTATGTCGATAAGATCAAGCGTTTTCAGCATTGATGCCCTGTTCGCGGGGCGGTATGTCTGCTGAAAAAGGTCTATATACGCCTGAGAATACGTTATCCGCTTGATTTCGTTGTTTTCCGCCCGTGTAAGCACGCATATCGACTTGAGCGGCACTGATGCATTCGTACTTAGCTTGTGTTTGCCGTCCCACGGCGTGCCGTAGACGAAAACACCCTCATCAGTCACCTTAAGAAGCGGTTTATCATCGTTTATCATTATTGCTCGTTCACCGAAAGCCTCGCGCCACAGCCGTGTATGAGTGCTTTTGCCCGTTCCGCTTTTTGCGGCAAACAAGTATCCGACACCATCAACAGCTATCGCTGAGCCGTGAAAAAGCGCGATGCCGTACTGCGGAAGTACCTCGGCAAATTTTCGATACAGTGCAAGCGTTTCAAGGTATTTGTCGGAGAAATCGCGCACCGCTCTTCCCTCTATCTCATCCTCGCGCGCGGATTTCATACGCTCATATTCGATGTCTTCCGTGGTAACGGCAAACTCAAGCGAGGCTTGTTCATCCGTAATATAATCTCTGCAAAGCTCCTTTGTACTGTCATACATCACAGAAACAAACGCCGTAATTCCGGCAAGCTTAATTTTGAAATCCATAATTCACCGTCCACTGTGTCAAAATCAAATGTATTATATCATTATACGCGCAAATTTGCAACTGCAAAAAATTTATCTTGCGATAAATTGAAATGTTTGGTATAATTTTATATCATATTATGTAGGAGATTTATGCCATGAAATTAAATGATTTTGCTTCAAACATTCTCTGTCCGCAGGATAAGAAGTGCTTTCCCAAGGAAGTAAAAAACGTTTTCGGCAATGTTGAAAACGCCCAAAACATCCTCGACGGCTCGCAAAATTCCGTCACCCTGAGGTATGACGGTGACACCGCCCCAAAGCTGATACTTGACCTCGGCGCGGCTTCGACGGGTGGATATCCCGTGTTTAAGGTAAAGAGTTTCGGCGGTAAATGTGCCCCTGTGGTACGACTTGCATATTCCGATTGGTACGATTATATCATGGAGCCGTGCGGTGAAAATGGCGATTTCCGCCGCGGATGCTGTAAATATTTAGGTGTGGAGCTTCCCGTTCTGCCGGGCGACCCGAACCGCTTCAACCTGTTCACGATCTCACACGACGGCGAATATATCTCTCCGCTCGTTCAAGGGCAGGAGCGTTGGCTGATGATAAAGCTCGATACGCCCGATACATTCGTTGAAATAGAGTACGCTTACATTTATTATACTTCGGACGCTTCCCCCTACGACGGCGCGTTCGATTGCTCGGACAAAGACCTCACAATGCTTTGGTACGCATCTGTCTGGACATGTCAGATAGCCACCATCCCGAATTCCGTTTCGTGGGACACGCTTAACAACACACTGCTTCTGCGTGCACTCACCAAGGGCAACGACGCAGGCTTCTGGAAGGCGGGCACCGCGCTTAAGGATTATACCGTTTCATGTAAGTTTGCGATCGCACATAATCCGCAGATGTGTTCCGGCTTCGGCTTACTTCTGCGCGCCAAAGATATCGAAAGCGGCTATGCGGTATTCTTCGATCTCGACAGCACCGTAAGAGCGTATGTACGCAAGAACAGCGCATATACGCTTATTGCCGAAAACACCCTTGATGAATCGCTGACCGATAACAAATTCTACAGTGTTACCGCCGCAGTAAACGGCGATAAATTCGATATCACGCTCAACGGCAATACAGTGCTTACATTTACCGATACGACTTATCCCTGCGGCTCGTTCGGCTTCTGTCAAACCACCGAGAAGTGGGCGCTTGCAAAGGAGCTTAAGGTCATGGACGGTACCAACGTTATTTGGGAGGATGATTTCGGCGGCACGCTTGACGCATATGAGTTCACCCGCTCGGCTCCGTTCGTCTCCGACGGTGCGAAGCGCGACAGACTTCCGTGGATAGGCGACCTCGATTGGGCAGGCAGAAACATGTATTACGCCTTCAAAAATTTCAAGGCGATGCCCGAAACCTTAAGAATGTTTGCATTCCATCAGACTCCCGAGGGATATGTTTGGGGCACCTGCTATCCCGAAAACACCAAAAAGCCTGCTATAGGCGATTACGGCTACTACGAATCGGATATTTTCTCCGCATGGATAGTTCCGACGCTTGCCGATTACCTTTTGTTTACCGACGACAAAGCGTTCTGTGAGGAAATATATCCCACTATAAAAGCTGATGTTGACTACCTGTGGCGTTTTGTTGAAGCCGACGGGCTGTTCAACCAGCGTTATGCTACAAGCAAAGGCCTGTGGGATCACGTTTTGAACGACATGGGCAAATTCACATATAACAACCTTATCGTTTCCGAAGCGTTCGGCGAAGCTGCCTATATTGCCGGTCAGCTCGGCAAAAAAGACGATGCCGCAGAGTTTGCACGCCGCAAGGATACCGTTAGAAAAGCGATAAAAAAGAACTTCACAAGCAAAGAAGGATATCTGACGAAGAGCCTGACAAACCGCGACATGTGCGAAATGGCAAACTCGCTTGCGCTTTCGGTACATTACTTTGATGATCGCAACGACGCAAAGGCAGCACTCGACGCACTGCTTGCCCGTACCCCCGGACATGGTAAGATAACCGCACTGATGATACGTGGCGCGTACATGTACGGTTTTGATGTTGAAGCCATAAGCACGATGTATCAGCCCGGCTATACATATGTAGCTGCCAACGACGATTTCATCGTATACGATGCGCTTGAGAATCCCAACTTTGACTTTGCTTCGCACCGCATGCACCCCGCAAATTGGATAAAAGCGCTTCACGATTTCCGCGGGCCGCGCACCACATGGGAGTGTATGACATATCCGCCTACCCGCACAAGCAACGGCGGTGCATGGGGCGACCGTTCACACCCGGATACAGCCATCGCACATATTCTCACCGGTTATGTACTCGGTGTCCTGCCCGATGAAGCAGGCTTCAAGACATTTACCGTATGTCCGCACACGGCGAAGCTCGATTCGGCAAAGGGCATAGTCCCCTCAGTCTACGGTGATATTTGTGTGGAGTGGCAGAAATCTGACAGTACCATGACGCTCGACCTTAGTTTTACCGGAAGCACCAAGCTTACAGCCATAAAGCTGAAATGCTCGGATGCTGCGCAGTTCATCGTAACCGTAAACGGCAAGCGTCTCAGTGGCACCGAAAGCGGAGAATTTATAATTTTTCAATAAAAAGTTGTCATAAAAGCATTGAAATGTGGCATTTCATGTGCTATACTTAAAATATAAACGTAAACGGAGGTGCACAAAATGAAAAAGTTTACTTTGAAACTCAGTGAATCACAGCAGATAAAAGAGTTCGTAAACATTGTCAACAAGTACTCATTTGATATGGACTTGCGCTCAGGTAAGTACGTAGTGGATGCAAAAAGTATTCTCGGAATTTTCAGTCTTGACCTTTCTCAGCCCGTAGACCTTGAGATCCTTACCGAGGACAATGACGAAGCCGAAAAATTCATACAAGATATCAAAAAATTTATCGTATGATGATAAAGGCTGTTGCAAAAAAACGCAACAGCCTTAATCACATGAATTGTTTTTGAGGAGGCATCATGGATCGTTCCTTCACCGAGCCGGCACTTGCGGTGCTGTACATTTTACAGGAATCAAAGATACCGCTTACTGAAGCACAAATAAATGATGTGCTTACGATATCGAGTGAAATGACATATATCGACATGAAAATCGGGCTTACGGAAATGCTCGGCAAGGGCTTTGCGGAATGTGAAGTTTCCCCAGCCGGAGAGGTCTACACACTTTCCTTTAACGGACGTATTCTCATTGCCGAAATGAAAAGCAACCTTAAATGGTCTGTGCGCAACGCAATATCGCAGTACATAAGTGAGCATGCAATGCAAATGAATCTTGAAGCAAAGCTTTCTTCAAGAACGCTGGGTGCCGAAAAAGGTTCATATCTGTTACATCTCAAGGCGTTCGATAATGATATGGGCACATCGGAAATACTACTTCCAATCAAAGATGAAGATGAGGCAAGGCAGATAGAAAAGAATTGGAAAAAATACGGCGACGAAGCAATAGCCTCGCTCTATTCGGTGCTTACACGCGACGAATGACAGCACCGCACATAATATCTACCTTTTCCCCCGTTTCAAGCACGGGTTCGGAAGATGCACGGCACAGGAGTGATCCCGTGCCTTTTTTTATTATCGGATTCTTAAGCTTGAAATCAAATATATAATAAAACTCGTTGCCGCCAAAAACTGTTTTATTGCCGAACCGGCGCAATTCCCCTATTTGTCGCGGCATTTTAATGCGTCGCAACATTTCAAGCTCGGTATTGCGCATTTCTATGTATGTATAAAATCCATCATTCATAAGGATATATACATTTTCATCAGCTATCACCGTCTGCGGCGTAAATTCAAGTGTCGTTTCTTTTTTTCCGTGCCTTATAAGCTTATTATCATGATACGTTACCGCAAACAAATCACTTGATAACGAAATATCTCCTATATGCTCACCCATTTTTTCGCCGGAAATTATTTTTCCGTCCGGCGCATACGTGAACAGCGTCCCGGAGTCATCATCGGAAATATATATTCTGTCGCCTACGCATATGCGCTCACAATTACGGCTCAGCGTCGGAAACGAAAAAATTTCACCGCTGTCATTACAGCAAGATGCCCTGTCGGCAAACAGCAGATAAATTTTTCCGTGCGACACACAGACATCGCGCACTCCGCCTACCACCATGTTTCCGTAAATCAGCCGTCCATCGCTCAAATACCACACGCATATCACCTTTGGCATTATATGAACATCAAGCCCAAAATGACAAAAAAACAGTGCCGTTTGATGGCACTGTCTTTTGACTTTTGTCCAAGAAAAATTACTGTTCCTCAGCCTGTTCAACGATCTGCTTGCCGTCATAATAACCGCAAGCCTTGCACATTCTGTGTGCAAGCTTCTTAGCCTTGCACTGAGGGCACTCTACGATGCCCGGAAGTGAAAGCTTCCAGTTAGCGCGTCTTGAATCACGTCTGGGTCTTGAGATCTTACGCTTCGGTGCTATTGCTCCCATGTGAACACCTCCTTAGTCCACAAGCCCGGCGAGTGCCGCAAACGGATTATCCCGTTCGTTTTCCTCGCATTGGCAAGATGAAAAATTTTTATCAATACCGCAATGAGGACACAGCCCTTTGCAATCTTCCCTGCATAAGCGTTCAATGGGAAGTGCCGAGATAACTGTATCGTTCAACAGCGGTTGAAGATCGACGGTTTCGTTATGCCCGATGCGGAAGGCTTCTTCCTCCGCGTCGTGAGAGTAAATTTCGTTAAATGTAAGCGAGTAATCCTTGGCAAATTCCTTCAGACAGCGGTCACATTCAAATATGCACTTCACATTGACCTTGCCGGAGAAGCGAAGTGCCTTGCCGTCGGCGAAATAAAAGCCGTTTATAGCGACATCTTCGAAGCGTACCTTGCCCATGTAATCAACAGGTTCAAGCTCGGCTTTGATGTCGATATCATACCTTTCGCCTTCATTATAGAGCGCATCTTTTACCGAAATTATCATACTCATAACAAATACCCGTATATTATATCGCCAGTTTTATTGTTTGTCAATCAGTTTTTTGAAAGCTCTGCGGTATCGCGTGCGATAACAAGCTCTTCGTTTGTGGGGATGACTACGATCTTGACTTTTGAATCATCGGTCGAAACGATCGCTTCCCTGCCGTGGATACCGGCATTGAGCTCCTTATTCATTTTAACGCCGAGAAACTCAAGCCCTTCAACGCAGTTTGCGCGGATGTTGGCATCGTTCTCGCCTACGCCGGCGGTAAATACTATAGCGTCAACGCCGCCCATTGCCGCGGCATATGAGCCGATATACTTCTTTACGTTGTAGCAGAACATATCGCGTGCGAGCTTTGCGCGCTTATTGCCCTTGTTGGCTTCCGCCTCAAGGTCTCTGAAATCGCTGAATCCGGCAATACCCTGCATTCCGCTTTCCTTGTTGAGGTACTTATCTATGTCGCCGATCGTCATATTCTCCTGCTTCATGAGATATCCGATGATAGCGGGGTCGATGCTTCCCGAACGTGTACCCATGGGAAGTCCTTCAAGCGGAGTAAGACCCATTGAGGTATCAACGCACATGCCGCCGTCTACCGCGGCGATACTTGAGCCGTTGCCGAGGTGGCATGTAACTATTTTAAGCTCTTCGGGCTTCTTGCCTAAAATTTCGGCACAGCGAGCCGAAACGAATCTGTGGCTTGAGCCGTGGAAGCCGTAGCGCCTTACCTGATGCTTTTCATAAGCTTCATACGGCAGACCGTACATAAAGCTTACCTGAGGCATCGTCTGATGGAAAGCGGTATCGAAAACACCTACCATGGGAGTGTTTGGCATAACTGCCTTGCATGCCGCGATACCCTGCAGGTTTGCGGGATTGTGAAGAGGAGCAAGGCAGATGAGGCTCTGCATCTTCTCGATGACCTCGTCTGTGATCTTTACCGAGCAAGCGAACTTCTCGCCGCCGTGAACCACTCTGTGACCTACCGCGCCAATCTCATCCATCGACTTGATAACGCCGATTTTTTCGTCGATAAGCGAAGAAAGCACAAGCTGGATAGCTTCGTCGTGATTCTTCATATCCTTTTCGATAACTGTTTCGATCCCGTTAGCCTTGTGCTTGAGCTTGGAGCCCTCAAGACCTATACGGTCGATAGCGCCCTTTGCGATAACGGATTCATCAGCCATGTCAATAAGCTGATACTTAAGTGAGCTTGAGCCTGCATTGATAACTAAAACTTTCATGATTTACCTCCGATAAAATTTATTTGCAAAATTCGATATATATGGTACAATATGTACTGTAGGTATTATAGCACATATTTTGCTTTTAGTACAGAAAAATTTGTTAAAGGGTGATTATTATTAAAATCTGCGGTATTATTTGTGAGTATAACCCTCTGCATAAGGGACATATCTATCAGCTTGAGGAAGCAAGACGGCTCACCGAGGCCGATTATGTTGTTTGCATAATGAGCGGCAATTTCGTTCAGCGCGGCGAAAACGCGGTTTTTGACAAATTCGCGCGTGCCGAAGCGGCGCTTGAAAACGGCGCGGATGCGGTATTTGAGTTGCCGCAGATATACGCTCTGCAATCTGCCGAATACTTTGCCTACGGCGGTGTGCAGGCGGCTGATTCCATCGGTTGCACGCATCTTTGCTTCGGAAGCGAATGCGGCGACCTTCAGTTTCTCTCGGATTTTTCAGAGGACGGCTTTAAGGAATCCATTGAATCCGGCGAAGCCTACGGGACTGCCAAGAACGCTTTTGAGGGAGAACCAAACAACATGCTAGGCAGAGAATATCTCAAAGCGCTGTCGATAGTAAACAAGGATATCGTTCCTGTAACACTTAAGCGTGACGAAAGCTTTTATCCCGCAAGCAAGCTCCGCGACGACCTTCGCTACGGCGTGATAAATGACGAAATGTATTCCTTCGGTATTCCCCCGCTTTTTTTCGAAAAGTTTTTCGATATGATAAAATACAGAATAATCAGCATGTCGACCGACCAACTACACGACATTTGCGGAGTGAACGAGGGACTTGAAAACAAGCTAAAAAAAGAGGTCTTCAACGCTGACAGCATTGATTCACTCATCCATCTTGTCAAGAGCAAGCGATATACATATACGCGCATTTCAAGAATACTGTGCAATATTCTGCTCGGCATAACAGTCGATAAGCTCGATGCCGTCATCAACGATGCTCCCAAGCTCAAACTGCTCGGCATACGCGAAAACAAAGGCGAGCTTTTGTCTGTGCTCAACAACTATTATATTTCGCCGCTCGACGCCGAACGCTATCCCGATTCGACCGCTATCTCCAATGACATCAACATTCTTGCGACCGAGGTATACTCAATACTGACAAATCTGCACGGTGACGAGGATTACACGATCGGACTGATGAAAATTTGAGATAATCTCTATCAATGCGCGATCGCACAAAAAAATGTTATAATTTTGTCGGTGATTTTATGGAAAAATATCTCAATATCAACGGAAACGGTTGCAGCATAAAATGCAAGCTTTTCTCAAACGGAGCTTTTTCGTTCGAGAATGTTGTCATATGCTGTCACGGTTTTTCGGGCAACAAAGAAAGCACGGCTTTTAAGAAGCTTGCCGAAAAAATCCTCCCATTAAGCAAATCTACGGCGATTATCGCGTATGACCTGCCCTGTCACGGCGAGGATGCCCGCCCGAACATCGACCTCAACGCTTGTGAGCTTTATCTCACTACGCTTATCGATTACGCCCGAACAAAGCTAAAGGCCGCAAATTTTTACGCATGCTGTACGAGCTTCGGCGGATACATTTTGCTCAACTATATCCACAGCCACGGAAATCCGTTCAAAAAAGCGGTACTGAGATGTCCTGCCGTTACCATGCACAAGCTGATTACCGAAACGATAATTTCCGCCGATGACATGAAAAAGCTCAATAAAACAAAAAGTGCCATGGCGGGCTTTGATAAAAAAATCAAGGTCACAAAAAAATTCATTGACGAGCTTGAAGTCAACGACATTAACGCTTATGACTTTTCATCATTCAAGAATGACCTGCTCATCATTCACGGCACGGATGATGATATAGTTCCGTTTGATGTCGTAAAGCAGTTCGCCACGGACAATCAAATTCCGTTCATCGCTACCGCGGGCGCAGATCATCGCTATAAAAATCCCGTTCATATGAGTTGCTTCGTCAACTCTGCATATGAGCATTTTGCTTTTTGAGAACAGCACTTAGTAATTTTGCACAAGAAAACAAAAGAATACAAAAAACACAGTGCCTGCGCTTTATTTTAGCATAAGGCACTGTTTTATTTTTACTCTGCGCTAAGCGCATTAAAAGTTTTACCCCGCTTTTTTCAAAAGCGGGCAGTGGTCACGGGGACAGCGTCCCGTTCGGAGTCTATTCATTCTTTTTTCGTGCGTACACGCAGAGTGGTGCGATCGGGCAATCCGGACATTTCGGCTTGCGTGAATCGCAACAGCGTCTGCCGTGCCAAATGAGCAAATGATGTGATTTCAGCCATTTTTCCGGCGGTATCGCTTTTTGGAGCTGTAACTCAGTGTGTAGCTCGTCTTTTGCCGTTGTAAGTCCTATTCTGTTTGCAACTCTGAACACATGTGTATCGACCGCTATCGCGGGCACTCCGAAGCCGACCGATGCCACAACGTTCGCGGTTTTTCTGCCGACACCGGGCAGGGTCTGCAAAACCTCGATATCATCGGGCACACTGCCGTCAAATTCATCGCACAGTATTCTTGATGTCGCAAGAATGTTCTTTGCTTTGTTTTTATAAAAGCCGCATGAGAAAATCTTTTTTTCAAGCTCTTCCTGCGAGAGCGTTATCATTTTTTCCGGAGTACCGTATTCCCTGAAAAGCTCACTTGTCACGACGTTCACCCGTCTGTCGGTACATTGCGCCGACAGCATCACCGCTACCAACAGCTCATACACATTCGAAAATTCAAGTTCTGTGTCCGCATCCGGATAAAGCATTTCAAGTTTTTCAAATATTTCCGATATTTGCTTTTTATTCATAACACATAAAAGTAAAGCAGGGGCAATCACTTGCCCCTGCAAAATTCAATTTGAATTATTCAGCCTTGTCAGCGGGCTTCTTTTTCTTTGTAGCCGCTACGATAATCACTACAACTGCCGCAACTACAACTACCGCAGCCGCAATGATGACGATAAGCAGTGTGCTGTCGCCCTTCTTCTCGCCATTGTTCTCGCCTTCGTTTGTGCCGGTACCTTCGCCGCCATTGCCGCCGAGAAGGTCCTTGCCGTCCTTGTCTACCTTAGAAATTACCTTGCCGTCCTTATCGGTCGTGGTAACGATGCCCGTTTCATCCGTTACGATAACATTGCCGCTTGTGTCGGTCATTGTGATCGTCGGGAATCCGGTCGTTGCGCCTCCGAAAAGTGCCGCACGGATAGCCGCTATATAGGGATACTGATACTGATACGCTTTGTCCGTCTTGGTGGGACAAATGTATGCACCTCCGGCAAAATCATCCCAAGCGTAAATCATTACTGCATTGAGCTCTGAAGGCTTATTGGTCGTTGCAAGTGCATTATTTAGATGTGCAACAAGCTCTTCGGGAGTAGCTTCGGCTACATAATCGTCAGCCGCGCCAGTTCTCGAATAACGAACTGATTTCTCTTTGTCGTTAGAATACTTCTTCATTGTAACTTCAATGGGATTGTCAGCCAAAACTCTTGTATCGAAACCGGTAACAACGTTGGGGATTACCTTTTCACCGTTAGCCCAATTTGCTTCAACGTTAGCCGTCATGGAAGTATAGGCTTCGCCGCTCTTTCCTGCGCCATTTGACCATGATACCGCATCACAGCCTGCCGCGATAGCTTCATCATAGCTGGGAGCGTTAAGTGCTATAACGTACATAGCCTCAACGTCATCATTAAGAAGGGTCTTGGGAGCAGTGGTCTTTTTCTCGTTAGCGCCGTCGGCAACAGTCTTCTTGAGCTTCTTGTTTGTCGTTTCGATCTGAGTCTTGATGCCGTCGTTCCATTCAATGAACACAACCGGACGTCCGTCGGAAGCGGTCAAATAACCCTTTACGATAAGGAAGTTGTCAATGATAAGGTCAGCTTCCTTTGAAGCGTTGTAATCGCCGTCAAGTACGATTGCGAAATCAACGGGCTGAGCGAAGCCTACAGCCTGACCCGCTATCGTGGAATGAAGCTTGAGCTGATTGTTCATGAATGTAAGAGTGGTCTTATTGTTGTTAATGATCCCATAACCGGCATAGTACTTATACGCGATAAAGTCGATGCCCGTAGCTGCCGCGAAATTTACTTCGTCAATAAGTGACTGCTGAGCAAATCTATCGAAGAACACCGAACCGTCCTTGTCATAGGCATAGAAAGGAATCTTGTTCGTGCCGTTGAGCGCTTTGGCAAGATACTCGGCTATCGAATAATCGTACTCCGTAGTAAACTCTCCGCCGCCGGGCATATAGCCGTATCCGCTTTCGCCCTGAAGATAGAACGCACCGATAAGCGTATCGGTCGATTTTGTTGCGGGAGCCGCGGCTACGAGCGCATCATTTGCGGGAGCCTCTTCCTCCGCGAAGGCAACGACGCCAAAGCACGAAAAAGCCATGCAGAGCGCCATTAAAACTACCAGAAATTTCTTCATACAAAAAATACCTCCATTTACTTGGTGAGAATAGTATACATCATCTATTGGAAAATTGCAATAGTTTTTTTTGTTTTTTTGAATTTTTTATTAAGCAAATTGAATTTTAATGTGTACTTATATTTAAATATAAAGTTTTCGGCAGAATTTGAGGTTTTGTAATTGACATAAAACGAAAATTTATTTATAATAGCCTTAATATTTATTGCGCGGAGGTATATTTTTATGGATATGGAAAAAATCATTTCCCTTTGCAAGGGTAAGGGCTTCATATTCCCCGGCTCTGAGATTTACGGCGGTCTTGCCAACACTTGGGATTACGGTCCTCTCGGCGTTGAGCTTAAAAACAACGTCAAAAAGGCATGGTGGCAGAAGTTTGTACAGGAAAGCCCCTATAATGTAGGTGTTGACTGCGCGATCCTCATGAATCCCGAAGTATGGGTGGCATCAGGTCATGTCGGCGGCTTCTCCGATCCTCTTATGGACTGCAAGGCATGCAAGGCAAGATACCGTGCAGACAAGCTGATCGAGGATTTCAACCATGAGCGCGGCACCGATATGGTGGTTGACGGCTGGAGCAACAAGCAGATGGAGGAATATATAAAGGAAAACAACATCGTTTGTCCCGATTGCGGCAAGTCCGATTGGACAGGCATCCGTCAGTTCAACCTTATGTTCAAGACATTCCAAGGCGTTACCGAGGATTCTTCCGCTACGGTTTATCTGCGTCCCGAAACGGCTCAGGGCATTTTCGTAAACTTCAAAAACGTTCAGCGCACAACGCGCAAGAAAGTACCGTTCGGTATATGTCAGGTCGGCAAATCCTTCAGAAATGAGATCACTCCCGGTAACTTCACTTCCAGAACAAGAGAATTTGAACAGATGGAGCTTGAGTTCTTCTGCAAACCCGGCACAGATCTTGAATGGTTTGAATATTGGCGTAATTTCTGCAAGCAGTGGCTGCTTTCGCTCGGCATCAAAGAGGAATCGCTCAGGTTGCGCGACCACTCACCCGAGGAGCTTGCATTCTATTCAAAGGCGACTACCGATTTCGAGTATCTTTTCCCGTTCGGCTGGGGCGAGCTTTGGGGCGTAGCCGACAGAACAGACTATGACCTCAAGCAGCACGCCGACCACAGCGGTGAGAACATGGAATACCTTGACCCCACAACAAACGAAAAGTACATTCCCTACTGCGTTGAGCCCTCACTCGGTGCAGACCGTGTTACGCTTGCTTTCCTTTGCAACGCCTTTGAAGAAGAAACACTTGAAAACGGTGATGTGCGCAACGTGCTTCATCTTCATCCGTTCCTTGCTCCGTTCAAGTGCGCGGTACTGCCGCTTCAAAAGAAGCTCTCCGACAAGGCACTTGAAATTTACACAGAGCTTGCCAAGCACTTCCCCGTCGATTACGACGAAGCAGGCTCTATCGGTAAGCGTTACCGCCGTCAAGACGAAAACGGCACTCCCTACTGCGTGACCGTCGATTTCGACACGCTTGAGAACAACACCGTTACCGTCCGTGACCGTGACACGATGGAGCAGATCACCCTGCCGATAGACAAGGTAGCCGATTTCATCAAGGAAAAACTCGTATTCTGATTATACAAATACCGCCGCACCCGAAAAAGGTACGGCGGTATTTTTTGTCCTTTTTTATACGGCGCGAAAATCCGCTGTCCGCTCCGCAGCGCTCCGTTTTTTATTCAAACGGCACGCGTTTGGCAAGCTGAACCGCTCTTTCGTCATCCTTTATTATCTTGAATATTTTCGCAAGCCGCTCTACCGACATATCGAAGCCTATATCACCTATTGCCGCACTGCATCCGATGGGCTGATACCCATTAAAGGCATTCGGGTAATTCGCTCCCCAAGCAGCGCCCGCAAAGACACCGTTTTCCCCGAGAAAATCCATGATATGCACTGAGTCACCGCTTTCGGCATCGAATTTATCGGGACGCACAAGTCCCTCGTCGATACTCATGCAAAGCATGGATTCCGTGAAATCGGCATGGCCGCCGCCTGTTCCCGTCGGCGCGAAACGTTCAAGTGTGGCAATATCCTCAGCGGTGATATTCGGATATTTCGATGGGTCACTCTTATAGCGTTCAAGCAAAAACGCCGGTTGGATAGATGCATCGTCGGTCGCCTTTGTCCACAGCGTGGCATAGTCGTGCTTGTCGTACATCTGTGCCCGCACAAAGTAATTCAAAAATCCGGTGTTTCCGCCGTGTGCGCTGACAAGCAGTATTTTGCGAAAACCGTTTCTGCCGATCTCATCACATATTTCCTGCAAAAGTGCAAGCAGAGTTTTCGGATTTATAGAAAAACTTCCTCTGCGGCGCGTTTCTTTAAGGTCGAGCGAATGATATGTCACGATATCCCCCATCCAGAAGCCTGTCGGGAACACGACACATTCTTCCTTCTCAGCCGCCGCCTCGGATATATTTTTGGCAAGAAACGAATCACACCCGACAGCGATGTGCTGTCCGTGGCGTTCAAGGCATCCTATCGGGACAACGCATAATCCCTTTGCTCTCTCTATTGCTCCGTCAAATTCATCGGAAGTAAGTTTTTCCCAAAGCATAATTATTCCTCCTTATTGATCAAATCGCAAGCAGGCGTTTCACCCTGCTCTTTTTTCGAAACCACCGAATACAGCGCAACGAACACTATTACTGTTACCGCACCGATTATCGCGCGAACGCCCATCTTTTCACCGCAGAATATCCACACGGGTATGGGATTGAATATCGGCTCTATCGTAAGTATGAGTGAGCCCTCTATCGCACTGACACTTCCGATGCCGCGGCTAAAGCAGACATTCGCCATGCCGTATTGGAATATTCCCAGAATCAACACCCAAATAAGGTTTTTGGCATCCATTGTAAGATTTTTGTCAAAAAACATAAGCGGCAGACACATAGAAAAAGTGAATATATTGTTAAGGACCATTGCATCCAAGCTGTCACATTCCTCGCCGTTCGTTATTATTATTTGTGCCGCGAACGCGAATCCCGACAGAATACCGAAAATGTTACCGAGTATATGCGTTGTATCAAGCTGGTCGGAGAACGACAGCACGCATCCGGCAAAAACTGCCGCAACTATCAGCATTTCGATAAGCCTCATTTTTGTATGCTTAAACAATACGCCGTATATGTATACAAGTATCGGAGCGATATACTGAAGTACTATCGCCGTGCCCGCCGCGGTAAGCTTTATCGCAAAGACATACAGCATTCCCGTCAGTGCACCTGACAATCCGCCGAAAATATTTATTTTTGTCCACCTTAATTTCAGCGAACGCTTAAAGAGAAACATCAGAATTAGTGAAAGCACACTACGTACCGTAAGTATGGAAAAAGATCCCCAGCTTATCGACTTGACGCACACGCCCGCAAGTCCCCAAAGAAATGCTGCCATAACTATAAAAAGGCGCCCTGTATTTCGGTCGGACGGTTGCTTTATTACTTTCTCCGTGTTACCGCTCATGTGTAATGCTCCGTTTCTGAATATCACAATTCACTGCAAAAATTGTAACATTGCACGTTCGTTTTGTCAACGCAATAACGCTCTTATATAATTTTTTGTCTGTATTTACCCACTTTTTGTCATCAAATTAACGCAAATATGCGTATATACTGACGAAAATGCTTTACACGATGCGATAAATATGGTATCATATAAAATAAATTATTGTATATTTATTATGCGAGGTTAATATGGAAAAGTTAAATGTAGGTATTATCGGCGCTACCGGCATGGTAGGTCAGCGTTTTATCACACTGCTTGCCGACCACCCGTGGTTCAACGTTGTCGCACTTGCGGCAAGCGCACGCAGTGCCGGAAAAACATACAGAGAGGCTATCGGCTCACGCTGGGTAATGGATACACCTATCCCCGAAAAAATAGCCGATATGACCGTTTTTGAAGCTACCGATGATGCCGAAAAGCTTGCTTCGATGGTTCAGGTAGTGTTCTGCGCGGTGGATATGCCCAAAGCAGATATAAGAGCGCTTGAGGAAAAGTACGCACGTCTTGAGGTCGCAGTCATCTCAAATAACAGCGCTCATCGCGGAACACCCGATGTTCCCATGATAATCCCCGAGCTCAACGCCGACCACTCCGAGGTAATAACGGCTCAGAAAAAGCGTCTCGGCACGAAGCGCGGTTTCATCGCGGTAAAATCCAACTGCTCGCTTCAGAGCTATGTTCCCGCACTTTTCCCGCTTTCAAAATTCGGCATCACAAATGTACTCGCCTGCACTTATCAGGCAATAAGCGGTGCCGGCAAGACCTTTGAACGCTGGCCCGAAATGGTAGATAACCTCATTCCCTACATTGGCGGCGAAGAGGAAAAGAGCGAAAACGAGCCTCTCAAAATATGGGGTCATGTTGAAAACGGCGTGATCGTACCCGCGAAATCACCTAACATCACGACGCAGTGTCTGCGCGTGCCCGTGACCAACGGTCACACTGCGGCAGTGTTCGCAAGCTTTGAAAAGAAGCCCGCTATTGACGAAATAATCGACATATGGAAGAATTTCAAGGGTGATCCGCAGATATTCGGTCTGCCGCATGCGCCCAAGCAGTTCCTTAATTACTTCACCGAAAACGATCAGCCTCAGATACGCACCTCACGCGAGCTTGAGGGCGGCATGGCGATCTCTATCGGCAGACTGCGTGAGGATAAACAATATGACATCAAATTCGTCTGCATGTCGCACAACACTCTCCGCGGTGCGGCAGGCGGTGCGGTACTTATGGCGGAGCTGCTCGTAGCACAGGGCTTCATAGAAAAATAAGAGGTAAAGAATATGAAAAAGACGATTTTCACCGGCTCTGCAACTGCGCTCATTACGCCCTTTACCGAAAACGGTGTTGATTTTGATGCGTTTGCACGGCTTCTTGATTTCCAGATAGAAAACGGCACGGATGCACTTGTTGTGTGCGGCACTACGGGTGAACCGGCTACAATGACATATGAGGAGCGTGACGAGGTAGTCCGCTTTGCTGTAAAGCACGTCAACAAGCGCGTGCCGGTCATCGTCGGCACAGGCTCCAACGCCACTCATATAGCGGTAAGCAATTCGAAAAAGGCTTTTGAAGCAGGCGCGGATGCCGTGCTTGTCGTTACGCCTTATTACAATAAATGCACGCAGGAGGGGCTGTACCGCCACTTCAAGGCTGTATGCGAAGCCACGCCGTTGCCGGTAATATGCTATAATGTTCCGGGCAGAACGGGTGTGAACATCAAGCCGGAAACACTTGAGCGCATGGCAGAGCTTGATACGCTTTGCGCGGTCAAGGAAGCGAGCGGCAATATGGATCAGATAACCGATATCTGCGCTCGTCTTGCCGGCAAAATAGATGTATATTCGGGCGATGACGGCATCGTATTGCCGATACTTTCCGTCGGCGGCAAGGGTGTTATCTCGGTTGCATCAAACATCGCGCCCAAGGAAGTACATAACATGTGCGCCGATTTCTTCTCCGGCAACTTCGATGCGGCAATGAAGATGCAGTTAAAGCTTTATCCGCTTGTTAAAGCGCTTTTCTGCGAAGTAAACCCGATCCCCGTCAAGACAGCGGCATCGCTGATCGGCTTCGGCAAATGCAATTTGCGCATGCCGCTCTGTGACATGAGCGAAGCCGATCTTGCATATCTTAAAAAAGAAATGACCGCATTCGGCATAAAATTTTAATTTTCGGAGATAAGTATGTTAAGAATAATCCTTTCCGGCTGTATGGGCAAAATGGGTGCCGCAGTAATAAGTGAAGTAGAAAAAAACGATAATTTTACGATCTGCGCAGGCGTTGACAAAATGGCTTCGTCTGCCGTCGGATATGCTTTCCCCGTTTTTAACGACATCCACAAATGCGATGTCGAAGCGGATGCGATAATCGACTTCTCGCGTCCCGACGCATTGCCGATGCTTCTGCGCTATGCTCAGGCGAAGCGCCTGCCGCTTGTGCTTGCATCGACGGGCTACAACAAAAACGATATTCAATCAATAGAATTTGCTTCCGAAACGATACCGATAATGTGTTCGTCGAATATGTCGCTCGGCGTAAACATGCTCAAGCAGTTGGCATCCACGGCTTCTGCGGCACTGAACACCAATTTTGATATCGAGATAATCGAAAAGCATCATAACACTAAGGTAGATTCACCGTCCGGTACAGCGTTGATGCTCGCTAACGCGATAAACGATGCTGCGGGCGGCGATCTTGAATTTGTGTTCGACCGTCATGAGCGTTCTCAGGCACGTCCGAAGCGTGAGCTCGGCATCCATGCACTGCGCGGCGGCACGATCCCCGGCGACCATACGATAGTTTTTGCGGGTCAGGATGAAGTCATCGAGCTTACGCACAGAGCGTATTCGCGTAAGATCTATGTTCCCGGTGCGTTACGCGCGGCTGAATTTATCCGCACACTGCCCTGCGGTCTGTATGACATGAGCGCATTGCTCACACAACAACAGATAATCACGGGAACGTATTACTCCGAAAACGACATACTTATTTCAGTCAGCGGTATCAAAGAGCCGAAGCTCATCAGTGACATATTCGTATCGCTCAGGGATTCCGACATAATGGTCGATATCATCAGTCAGCCACTTCCTGTGAACGGCGAATACATACTTTCGTTTTCAGTATCAAAGAATCTTGCCGATAAAACGGAGCGCATAATTTCCGACCTGCTCGACGGTGAAAAGATCGAGATACGCGATGATATCGCAAAAGTCACCGTTGAGGGAAGCGGAATGGAACATCACGCCGGTGCGGCCGGCGACGTATTGAACACGCTCACCGAGCTTGATATCCCCGTTCTGCTCATCACAACAAGTGAAACGAAGATAACCTGCTGTATTCCGAGCGAGTTTGCCAAAAAAGCGCTCGAGTCGCTCAAGGAAAAGAGAGAAGATTTCTGATGACCGACCAACGGATAAAACTGCTTGCGCAAAAGCTGGTGAACTACTCCTGCCGCATACAGAAGGACGAAAACTGTCTTATCGAGCTGTACGGTCATGACGAAGCGCTTGCAAAAGAAATAGTCAAGGCGGTAAAATCAGCCGGTGGTAATCCGTTCATATGGCTTCGTTCCGAAAAGCTCAACCGTGCGCTTATTTCGGGTGAAACGGAAGCATCCCTCAAGCTTCGTGCCGAAAACGATGCCTGCCTTATGTCAAAAATGGACGCATATATCGGCATTCGTGCATCGCTCAATAGCTTTGAAATGAGTGATGTTCCGCAAAAAGATTTGGAAAATTACAATAAGCTCTATTGGGAGCCTGTACACGGTGCATTGCGCGTGCCCAAAACAAAATGGGTCATACTGCGCTATCCGAACGATTCAATGAGCCAGCTTGCAAAAATGTCCACCGAAGCATTTGAGGACTTTTTCTTTGATGTCTGCACTCTCGATTACGCGAAAATGAGCGAAGCGATGTCACCGCTTGTCGAGCTGATGAACAAGACCGACAAAGTACGTATCATTGCCAAGGACACAGACCTGACATTTTCAATAAAAGGTATTCCCGCAGTCAAGTGCGACGGACTGTGCAATATTCCCGACGGTGAGGTCTATACCGCGCCTGTTAAAGACAGCGTAAACGGATATATCACCTATAACACGCCGTCGCTTGAAGACGGCTTCACCTACAGTAATATCCGCTTTGAGTTTAAGAACGGTAAGATAGTAAATGCTTCAGCAAACGATACCGCGCGTATTAACTCGATACTAGATACCGATGACGGCGCACGCTATGTCGGCGAGTTTTCGTTCGGACTTAATCCATACATCAATATGGCAATACTCGACACTCTTTTCGATGAAAAGATCGCAGGAAGCATCCATTTTACACCGGGCTCGTGCTACGATGACGCCCCAAATGGCAATTTTTCTGCCGTGCATTGGGATTTAGTACAGATACACACTCCCGAGTACGGCGGCGGTGAAATATGGTTTGACGGTGTGCTTATCCGCAAGGACGGTATATTTGTCATTGATTCGCTCAAGGGCTTGAATCCCGAAAATTTGAAATGACACACTGCTTGCGGACAACGCCAACGGGTCACAAATCGGTGAGTAGTGAACTCATCACCCTACGGCATAATTTAAGTATTTGGATGAAAATTCGCTCGGCAACATTTACTACGCCGAGCGAATTTGATTTATTTTGCAATAAAAGCTTTTGTCCCGTTTTTCTCAAAAAGCGATCAGAGGGGCACGTGATAACATCGTCCCACGTGAGGCTTGAGCGAGATTCCACGAAAGCTTCAAGTGTTGAAGCCGTAAAAGGAACTTACGGCGTGTCCGCCTTAAACTTCTTTATCGCGCCGGTAGCGAGCTTGTCGCAACGGTTATTATATTCATTATCTGCGTGACCCTTAACTTTTATAAAAGTAATCTTATGCTGACCGCAAAAGGCGTAAAGTCTGAGCCACAGATCCTTATTCGGGATTTCCTCGTTGCCGCGCATCCAATTTTTCTTTTTCCAACCGTATATCCACTTTTCGTTAAAAGCATTGACGAGATATGCACTGTCGGAATAAAGATCGATCTCGCAATTTTCCTTCAACTGCTCAATACCCTTTATCGCGGCGGTAAGCTCCATACGGTTGTTTGTTGTATTTTCGCATGCACCGCTCAGTTCCTTTGAAAACCCGTTGTAAAACAGTACGGCACCCCAGCCGCCGATGCCCGGATTACCCGAGCAGGCACCGTCGGTATAAATCGTCACATGCTTCATTTGTTGCCCTGCGCCTTGTCGTAAGCCGCCCATACCGACTTATATTTGTTCTTTATCGCAACATGCTCGTCGTAGGTACGTGAATACGCAACTTCGCCCGTATACGGGTCGGTAAGTGTGAAGTAAAGATATCCACCGCTCAAAATATCGGCATCGGGATAAAGGACAGCCTTGATCGCGGCAAGTCCCGGATTGCATATCGGACCGGCAGGTAATCCCGATACGACATATGTATTATAAGGCGAATCCGTTTTAAGCTCATCCGATGTCAGTACGAGCCGCTTGACACCGATAGCGTACTGCACCGTAACATCGGATTCAAGGCGCATACCCTTTGCGAGACGGTTATGGAATACAGCCGCTATTTTGGGAAAATCCGCCCCTCTCCCCTCTTTTTCGACTATTGAAGCAAGCGTGATGATCTGGTGCATAGAAAGTCCCATACTCTCGGCTTTTTCGGTCATTTGAGCGGTATAAAGCTCATTTGTACGAGAAAGCAAACGCTTGATTATAACATCGTTTGATGAACCAACATAAAACTCATACGTGTCGGGGAAAAGATATCCCTCAAGCAAATACCGCAGATTTCCCGCTCCGTAGAGAGGCTGTGTGAAGTAGTAATCGGAATAATTCTTAGCGTTCCTGCATTCATTCAGAAAGCCGTCTTTATTCGTGATTATTCCTGCATTTACCAACAGTTCGGCAAAATCCTCAACCGTCGTACCTTCGACAAACGTAACACTCGATACTTTTGCCGACGCGGTAGGCTTGGTGATGACGTCAAGTATCTCCTGAACGGTCATCGTTTTATCAAGAACGTACTGTCCGCTCTGTATCTTTGACGACACACTCGTGAAATCGGCAAGAAGTTTTATTCCGAGTGAGGTCTTTATCAACCCGCTGTCCTTGAGCTTTGACGCCACATACGATAGCGACGCACCGCTGTTGATATCAATAAGAACGGGAGAATCGTCATGCTTGTCCACAGCACCGAACAGTACGCCGAACGCAATCGTGACCGCATTGAACATTATCACGAAAACTATCAGCGCGCTTATGGCGTAAATCGTTATCGGACGTAGCTTTCGCCACGCTTCTTTTGTATCGCGTCCCGTGCCGGTGATTTTGCAGGCAAAACGTTTGATTTTCTTTTCCAAGTTTTTGAAAATTCGCGGAATATCAATTTTTTTCATATTTCAATAATCATAGGCAGGATCATAGGTGTACGCTTAGTTTTCGCATACAAAAACTCCTTGAGCTCACGCCTTATCTCATTTTTGATATATGACCAATCCCGGAGCTTATCACTGCTCAAGCCTTCAATAAACTCCTGAATAAGCATCTTTGATTCCTGTATGAGCTCTTCATTTTCGCGCATGTAAATGAATCCGCGCGAAATCAAATCGGGCTCGGTAAGCAATGTACCGTCCGTGCTTGAAAGTGTGATACATACGACCACAAGTCCGTCCTGCGAAAGCAGACGTCTGTCGCGCAAAACGACGCTTCCGACATCGCCGACGCCGCATCCGTCTACCATAATGACGCCGCCTGGTACGGTCTCGGACAGTTTAGCTTCGTTTTTACTTATTTCCAAAACCTTTCCGACCTCCGGCATAAAGATGTTCGCATCATCCATACCAAGCTTTTCGGCAAGCAACGCATGCTGCATTAGATGTCTGTATTCGCCGTGTACGGGCATAAAATATTTCGGCTTTGTAAGTGTGAGTATAAGCTTTAATTCTTCCTTGCACGCATGTCCGGAAACATGCACCGCGTCAAGTGCTTCATAGATAACGATAACGCCGAGGCGGTAAAGATTGTTTATCACGCGGTATACCATGCGCTCATTGCCGGGTATGGCTGACGCTGAAAGTATCACCATATCTCCCTTTGTAAGTTTCAGCTTGGCGTGGTCGCCGGAGGCAAGACGCGAAAGTCCGCTCATAGGTTCGCCCTGAGAGCCTGTAGTGATGATAACAACCTGATTTTTCGGCATGCTTTCGGCTTTGTCGGGCGTGATTATCATTTTCGGATTAACATTCAGCTCACCGAGCTCAGCAGCGATAGCGGAAACGTTTTCCATGCTTCTGCCCAAAAAACATATTTTTCTGCCGCATTTTTCAGCGCAGTCAACAATTTGCTGTATGCGGTGGATATTGCTTGCAAAGGTCGCTATTATTATACGCAGGTCAGCGCCCTCATCAAAATACTTTTCAAAGCATTCCCCCACCTTGCTTTCGCTCATCGTGAAGCCCTCGCGTTCGGCATTGGTGCTGTCCGACATAAGCAGTGTGACGCCCTCTTCGCCGTAACGCGCGAATGTTGCAAGGTCGATAACATCACCGTCAACGGGTGTGTAGTCTACCTTAAAGTCGCCCGTATGGATAATAGTTCCGACCGGAGTTGTTATCGCAAGTGCCACGGCACCGGATATGGAATGATTCGTTTTGATGAATTCAATAGCAAAACATCCCGTTCTGACGACGTCCTTCGGCTTGATGCAGTTGATTTTGATTTTTTGGGGCATATTATATTCTTTAAGCTTGTTTTCTATAAGCGCCTGCGTAAGACGTGTGCAGTAAATAGGTGCATTGATGCGCTGAAACACATACGGTATTGCGCCGATATGGTCTTCGTGACCGTGAGTTATGATAAATGCGCGTATTTTGTCGGCATTTTTTTCAAGATATGTAACGTCGGGTATAACGAGGTCGATGCCGTATAAATCCTCTTTCGGAAACATCGACCCGCAATCTATAACTATTATATCATTACCGTACTCGACGGCGGTCATATTCTTGCCTATTTCTTCAACGCCGCCGAGCGGTATTATGCGAAGCTTATTTTTGCTTTTCGCCACAAAATTACCTCCATGATGTATTTTATAAGTAAATTATACATCGAAAAGGTAAATTTTGCAAGCGAATATATTTGTTAAAAAAATGATAATCCTGTCAAATATCTTTTGTATTCTCTTTTACGAACTCCTCTATGATGTCGGGCGCGTATTCTTCCTTTGAAAATCTGCCGTACGCGGTAAACGAATAGCCGTTATTTTTCGGAATCACAGTTATAAAACCGTTTTTGTATTTGGCGGTTATTGCGTTACCTTTGTTTTTGTTAAGGGCAACTATCGTCCTGCACGTACTTCCGGGGATGCAGTCAAATGAGAATTTTGATATTACCGTGTCGTCGGAGCGGTCTACCTCACTGTTATCAAGATAATATGCGAGTGACAGCGCAAAAAACGCGGGAACATATTCAAGCAGTGCCGCGACGGTATTGAAGCTTCCCGCCTCCTGCATCGAATTTCCCTTATGCTGTTTAAGCTGAAGTACTTTTATTTTTTTACTTTCCGCTTCTTTCAAAATATTTTCAGGCGCATATGCCGGCAAAAATACTTTGTCTCCTCCCAGGATTTCGGTGATATTCAGCTTAAGGTGCATAAAATCCACGGCGGACATTTTCTCACCGTTGACGTACACCTCACTTATACCTCCGTTTTCAGCTATCACCGCGGCGGAAGCAAAATCATGCTTTTTGATGAATTTTTCAAACCGAGTTATTACGTTGTGGATACGGAATCTTTCGTTTGTATAGATCTCAACGTTGTTTTCCGAAAACGGGATCGCTGAATTAAGAAAATACTCAAAGTCCGCATCAAGTGTCGTGAGCCGTACCATTCTGCCGATTTTCACTGACATCGAATTTGCATAAAAGTTTATTTTGCGCTCATCCGCAGAGGATATATTAAGACCGTTGGTGTCGGTAATGTCAATAGAGACGTTTTCATTATCACAGCGGATATAGACGGCGCATGTTTTGTAGACTGCACAATGAAATCTGCACGAAGCTTCGTTTGCTCTTGCAAGATAAACATCGGTGCCGCAGAGATTGAAATACGATGCAAGAAGCGATGCTACCGCACTCGCCTGTCGTTCATCGTTGTAACCTATCAAAAGCTTGTCTTTTCTGTATGAAGATGCGATTCCGAGCAGTGTCTGCGGAGTGATATCGTGATTCCATATCCCGACTACAGAGCCATTTTGCCACAGCTCCGCACGATTTTCCCGCTCATTGCTGAAGCTCATGGTGCCGGAAACGGTAGTATCCCTTGCGACGTGGACATTGTTCTCCAAAAAAGCGTTTTTTGTCAAATGCACATTTTTTTCAAGCACCGCACCTGAGCCGACGATATTGTTACCGCCCAAAACCGCTTCTGAAATCTTTACGTTTTCGCCCGCAATAAGCTTATTACACTCGCATTTTTCAATAACGCATTTATCCCACAGCACTGAGTTTTCAAGCTTGACGTCATTAAGGATACAGCCCTCGCCTATCACTGTGAACGGGCCTATTACCGAATTTCCGCCCAAAACCGTGTTTTTTGATATATATACGGGCGAAATGAGCTTTGTATCTTCGGATATTTTGACACCCTCCTCGATCACGTTACCCGCTTTTTCTCCGAAAAGCTTGCCGAGCAGGATATCTTTATGCGCCTCAATATATGCCTCCGGGGTGCCGAGATCACACCAATAGTCTTCGGTTATATATCCGTACATTTTCGCATTTTTTGCCAAAAGCTTCGGGAAAAGGTCGCGGCTGAAATCAAACGCGGTATTTGAAGGTATCTCATCAAGAATACTCTTGTTTATGATATATATTCCCGTGTTGACGGTGTTTGATATCACGTTTTCCCACTGTGGTTTTTCTTCAAAGGAAAGTATCCTGCAATCAGTACCGGTCATTACGACACCGTATTCAAGCGGGTCATCCTGACGTGACAGCACTATGGTAACATCGGCACCGACGCTTTTGTGATAAGTCATGACTTTTGTCAAATCAATGTTCGTAAGCGCGTCGCCGCTTATGACGGCGAAGGTATCATTAAGCTCGTTTTGCGCAAGCTTGACGCTTCCGGCAGTTCCGAGAGGATCAGTTTCTTCAAAATATTTCATATTTACGCCGAATTTATCTCCGTCACCGAAATACGCCTTTATATATTGCGGCAAATACATTACTGTAACGCCGATATCGGTCATGCCGTGTTTTTTCAGCAACTCTACCGAATACTCCATAAGCGGACGTCCGAGAAGTTGTATCATGGGCTTGGGAGTTTCCTTTGTAAGCGGTCTTAAACGCGTTCCCTGCCCGCCTGCCATAATAATAGCCTGCATATAAAAAAATCTCCTTTTCTTTTATATGCACTTATTGTTGCCCGATTTTTGAGTTTTATAAAAAATATCATATAAAATCGTGCGGAGCCAGATGAATGCGTTATCATCGCATGATTGACCACGCCGATAAGTTTTCGTTCTCTACTATCGGTGAGCCGCTCGGGAGTGTTATCAGGTAATTACAGTACTAATAAAAAACAATGAAACCCGCATAAACAGCGGGTTCATAAGGATTTTTTTGGTATTTACACATTATTCTGCATTCTTTTTCTTTTTAACAATACCGCAAGAAACAAGTCCCGCAAATGCGGCACCTGTGAGCATAGCCCAAATAACCGTATTGCTGTCTCCTGTCGGCTTAGAGGTCGGTTTGCTTTCAAGCTTCGGCAGATAGCCGTTGCCGCCCTCCGCTTTCCATTTTTCAATGTCGGTGATCTCTTTATTGCAGGTTGCGTCCTCAAAGAATTTATCGCAATCACACTTATAATACTCTTTGAACCCTGCTGCAGATTCGGTTGCCGGTTTGCCGTCGATCTTGACAGGTCTGTGAACATGCATAACGGATGCGGACTTTGCAATCTCATCTCCGACATAGGCGATTTCAAAAAATTCATCCGCCATATCTGTTCTTTTTTCACTTTTATAGTTTATGGCTTCCATAGCGGTGAACGTATCATAAGCGATGTTGCCCTTGAAAGAAGCATTCGGCAAAGTGCCGATAAACGGATTTGTTGCTGACGATTTTTCAAGCTTGATCGCCGCCTCGCCGCCGGTAAATTTAACGGTGCTTCCCGAAACGCTGATCGCGGACTCATCGCCATTGATGTACGCTCCACAGCCTTTTCCGTCGGAATCAATGTCTCCCGCAGAATAAATATATGTTTTGCCGCCGATAACGGTAAGACTATGGCAGTCGATACCGTTCCGTTTTGCGCGAATGTTTGCTGTGCTGTCTTTTACAGTGATATTTCCGTTTCCTTCGCTATCGTCGTTACAGTCGGAGCGCATACCGCTACCGTCATGGGCGGTCACGTCAACCTTACTGTTGTCGATAAGAATATCACGACCGCAAATCCCGGTTAATTCATTGCAATCGATCACTATATCGGGACAGTTTATTATGCTGACTTTTCTGCCGGAATAGAGACCGTCCTCGGTGCTGTTGATCTCAACCTTGTCACAGCCTATGAGTGAAATGTCTCTGCTGTTTATGCCCTCGCAAACTGTCGAGTTGACCTTGAGGCGTGAATTTTCAATAAGAACATCGCAGTCATAAGTGCTTATGGGAGTATCGCCGACTACCGTAATATCCGAGTCCTTGATCGTGATGTTGCCGTATTCGGAGTGTATCGCATCATAGTCGGCAACGGAAGTGAATTTTGCGTTTTTTATTATGACATTTCCGTCTGCCGCAACACCGTTGCTTTGGAAGCTTTCGATGTCAAATGTGCCGCCGAGTATGCTGACCATACCGTCGCTGATATAATCAAATGTCTGTTCATCACGGACACAGAAGGCATTGATCGCACAGGGCGGCTGTGGCTCGGGACCGCCGCAGTCACGCACCGTCAGTTTTCCGCAAAAATCTTCACCGAATGTCACGTTTTTCGCCCTGATGCCTGCTCCGTAATCGTAAACCGTCAGTGAACTGTTATCATCACCGATAAAAACAATATCTCCCGAACAGGCAAATCCGATATCTATGCTATAATCTTCGAGCAAAGATTCGGAATCGACTTCTTTTCCTATCTGACTTTTTCCGACAAGCTTCACCGTCAATTTATCAAGCTCGCTTTTGACGGCACATACACATTGTGTACCGTAATTGAAGCCCGATGCCGAGCCTTCGTTTGAAAATGTCGCATTATTCAAGGTCAATATTCCTTTTTCCGGATCAAAAGTAACGCTTGAATTACCCAACACGCTCGACTTGTTGCTTTCGGTGACCTGAATGCCGCTTACCCAAAGAGGATATAGCGCATCTTCACCTGCAAACGCCGTCAACGGCACAAGCGACAACACCATGACGATCGCCAAAAACAAGCCGATAATTCTTTTCTTCATAGCAAAACTTCCCTTCAAAAATCTTTTTAATATGGGTATTGTATCACATTTTTGCTGTTTTTGCAACATGTTAAATTCAAACGGTTTTTTTCTTAAAACCGTGAACTGCCGGGGTGTTGCGAATGTTGCGTTTGCGTAAAGCCTCGATTGGCATATTCCGTAGGGTGCGGCGTCCCGACGCACCGTTATACGCACCCAACCCACGGGCAGGAATCAAAGTAACTATGCAGAAAAACTTCATCGTGTCATTGCGAGCATCCGCAGGATGCGTGGCAATCCATGCTCGGCATAAAGTAACATTATTCATGCTTGTATCATTATTGAAGCAAAAATATAACCTCTTTTGAGATCAGAATTTCTCTTGAATCCAAAAGAGGAAAAGTTTTACGCTGTTTCTTTAAGCTCATTATCATTTGCTGTGTTTTGAGCAGTCCATATCATATTTTCATATTTATGAGTTTGCTTCTGAAAATTTAGCTTCAATCTCATTAATTCGTCCATCTAAATCATCAATATTACTTTCATTGTCACCAATCATATCCTCAAGTTCATCAATTCTATCTTTAAGGTACTGAATTTGTTTATCGTGTTCCTTTTGAAGTTCTTTCCGCACAATTTTAGCAAGCGTTTCGATATTAACCGACATAGGATCAACCGTTTGTAACGGCTTCATTAAAATAATGCCGATATCAGTTAATTTTACAGTAATATCGTCGAGTTCGTTATGCTTTAAAATATCGCTGAATAAGCTTTTCCCATTCCTACCGTTATAGTAACCGGAATGTGTATCAGGATCTAAATAGGCAGAGTATTCCTCGGGAATGATAAAATTCATAATCTTTTTTGCGGCAAAAGTATTATCTGACACAGCTATCAAAAAACCGTTTTCGGGTATTTTAATTCGCTTGTTGTCAACAATATTCTCGCGGCGTGATCGTGATCGATAGGTATGTTCGTAAATAAGCGTGCTTCTTTCCTCAAAAGGTTCATACGCATTTCGTATATATCCGATTCTATATGCACGCATATTTGAAATGAACACTGTACCGGTGATTTTACCTTCGCAATCAATTACAAATACTATCTTACCTGTAACTTGCGTTTCTGTTTTTGGATAGGTACAATAAATATCAACTTCGTTCTTGTCAATTGTAAGTGTTGAAAATTTTTCTTCAGGAGCAAACCCAAGAAGCGCATCTGTCGTAGTAGAAAAGAATTTTGCAATTTCAATCAATGTTCCAATGTCTGGTAGACTTTCATTTCTCTCCCATTTTGAGACGTTTTGAAAAGAAAAACCAAGTTCTACCGCTAAATCTTTTTGTGAAATAGAACGAGCGTTTCGTAATGTTTTAAGATTTTCACCGAATGTCATATCATATCCCCTTTACTTTTTATCATCAACCTAATTATATCACAAGTCGTTATACTCTAAAATAACTGCACTCGGGAAATCTTCTACTCTCAGTTGAATTTTTGTGTCTTTTATATTATACAATAATATTCCACAAAAAAGCAATGTGAAAATTTAGAAAAGCAGTAAGGCGTAAAAACCTTACTGCTTTTTGTTTATCCAGCCTCTTTTACTTGCCTATTTGCAACGCTTTGCGCCGTTTCTAACATATTCTCTGCGAAGATGGCGTACCCTTTTGTTGAATCCGAAATCATCACATGCGTGACCGCGCCGATGAGCTTTCCGTCCTGAACTATCGGTGAGCCGCTCAGGAGTGTTGTCAAGTAGGGACAACACTATTTTTTATTTATACCAAGAATATAATCTGCACTAACATTATAATATTTGCAAAGGGTAATTATATGCCTTATCGGTATTTCGTTTATCCCCTTTTCATACCTTGAATATACCTGTTGTGTAGTTTCAAGTAATTTTGCAATATCACTTTGTTTTAAATCCCTATCTTCGCGCAGTTCTCTTATTATTTCATAGTATTTTTTCATTTTTATACACCACCTATTTGAATTTTATCACACTAAAAATAGTGTATTGACAAATACACCTGATGTGGTGTATAATACCGACAGTGATGGAATGCTACTTAACAATTAAAGAACCAAGAGAATTGTTCTGTACATATTAACTCTTGTTTATAGCAGAAATTTTTCTTCATTTGTCAGAATTATTTTGCATTTTGTTGTGCAGAACACGTTCAAAACAATTAAAGAACGAAATTGAAGACTTTTTGCATTATAAATGAAAAGCTCTAAAAGAATAAGTAAAATGTTTGCGTCTGCAGTTATGGCTGTTTTTGTTGTATATGCTTATAAATGTCCATTTAAGCTGTTTTTTGGTATTGACTGTCCGGGATGCGGAATGACAAGGGCATTCTTAAATTTCTTAAAAGGAAACTTCGGCAAGGCATTAGAATATCATCCGCTTTTTCCGGTTTTTGGTATTATTACAGTATATGAAATTTATATTTATATTTTCCCGGATAAAAAACGATTATCAAAAAAAGCAGAATTGATTATTACAATAAGTTCTTTTTCATTATTGATATTTATATGGCTAATTAAAATAAAAAATCAATTAGGAGGATGTATATGGCAAATAATGTAATGTTTAATGTTAGTGAAAATTTTGATGTAAAAGCATTCGCAGAAAAGCTCGCAGAGACTTATCGTATGAAAGGTTACACTGCAAACATAGCTTCCATGAATAATTCATGCATTATTACAATTGAAAAAGGAACGGGTGGCATTAACACAATTTTAGGTATGGGCGAAGGAATTAAAGCTAACTGTATGCTATCAGGAAATTCGCTTTCCGTTAATTTTTCGGATGGAGATTGGACAGGAAAAATTATAGCTTTGATTGTCGGATGGTTTTTATGTTTTATTCCTTGTATAACAGGAATAATAGGAATAGTAAAGCAGACCAGTTTACCGAAAAACATTGCAAACGATGCGACGATGATAGCTTCAAATATGTAAATAAATCAAATATCAAAAAATAATCAACAGCCATATAAATAAACATAACCCCAAATTTCAAACAAAACTTGGGGTTAAATTTTTGTATTATTTATGCTGCATCTTTTAATTTGTTTTCATTCGCCGCGTTCTCTGCCGCCCCTATCATATTTTCGATAAATATCCCGTAGCCGCGTGAAGAATCCGATATCATCACATGTGTGACCGCGCCGATGAGCTTTCCGTCCTGCACGATCGGACTTCCGCTCATTCCCTGAACGATGCCGCCTGTCTTTTGAAGCAGCTCGGGATCGGTTATTCTGATGACCATGCTTTTTTCGGTCGGATAAGTCTGCTGATTCACATGTGTGATTTCTATTTCGTATGACTTTATCGCTCCGGTGTCGAAATCGGAATATATTTTCGCCTTTCCCTCGTGGACATCATCTCTGCTGCCGAGTGCGATAAGCTCTCCCCTTTTAAGCTCATCGCCGGCTATACCCTTTATTCCGAATTTCGTATTGCTTTCGACCGTACCGAATATTTTGGCATTTACGCCAAACGTACCTTTCAGCTCTCCCGCTCTCCCCTTTTGCGAAAGAGTAACGCCTGTTACTGTACATTCGACTATTCTGCCTGTACGCACGGAAAGTATTTCATCGGTATCGGAATCACATATCGAATGTCCGAGTGCGGTATATGCGCCCGTTTTCGGTTCGATATATGTTACGGTGCCAAGTCCCGCGGCGCTGTCACGCATCCACAGTCCGAGGCGGTATTTTTTATCGTTCGCACATTTTACGGGCGTTATTTCTGTCGAAAGCTCTTTTTCTCCGCGTAAAATGCCCATTGATATTTTTTCTCCGTTAGAAGCGGAAAGTATTGCATCCATATTTGAAACGTCATCCGTGCGTATCCCATTGGCTGAAATGATGAAATCACCTTTTTTTATTCCTGCCGCCGCTGCCGGAATGATAAAATGCCCGTTTTCGTCCTCTACCGGAGATATATCGGTTATAAGGAGTCCTTTTGTATATATCGCAACTCCTACAGTCTGACCGCCGAGAAATACCTGCCGTTCGTTTTGCGGCGCATAAACGCTTACCGACCTATTATTGAATACGGCTTCCGCGGGAGCAGACTGAGAAAATACAAGCGCCGCACCTATAAGTAAAGCGGCTGTAAGCTTTTTTAATTTCATATTTTTTCTCCCTTGCTTCAGGCTGATTTTATTGTGCGTCGCTTTTCTCTTATTAAACGGATAATTTTTTGCCACAACTCACTTAAACTTGCAAAAAATTTTTTTAATTACACATTGTTATAATATTGTTATGCCCCAAAAATAAAAAAGCATGTCTTTTTTTGACATGCTTATTATTTGACATACTTTCAAATTTTTGATTTGAATGCTTCGGCTTCGGCAAGTATCTCGTCCGCACGCTGTTTGGCAAGTGCCGTTCCGGCGCCGCCCGCAAGCCGTGCTATTTCATCTGTTCGCTGTTCGCGGCTCATTTTAGTTACCTCGGTATGTGTCCTTTCGCCGTCGGAAAGCTTTTTGATAAGGAAATGAGAATCCGCCATTGAAGCAAGCTGAGGCAAATGTGTTATCGCAATGACCTGATGATTCTTTGAAAGTCTTGCTATTTTTTGAGCAACGACAAGTGCGCCCTGACCGCTTATTCCCGTATCTATTTCATCAAAGACCATTGTCGAAAGCATCGCGTCGTCTGCGGCAACATTCTTCATCGCGAGCATAAAACGACTCATTTCACCGCCGCTTATGATTTTCGAAAGTGAACGCACAGGCTCGCCGATATTCGCCGAAAACAAAAATTCGGTTTTATCCGTACCGTCCGGCGCGGGAATATCCGTTTCGTCAAAATCGACTTCAAGGTTGGCGTTTTTCATGCCGAGCTCGGAAAGCTCCGATTTTATTCTGTCCTCAAACTGTATTGCGATATCGTGACGCAACTCACTCAGCTTGTCCGCTTGTCTGAAATACTCGGTCTTGAACTGTGCCGTCTGCTTTTCAAGCTCTTTAATCGTGTCCTCTGCATTGCGCAATCTTTCAAGCTCTTCGGAGGCGTCATCGTAATACTTGACTATCTCCTCTTCGCTGTTGCCGTATTTGCGATAGAGCTTTTTCAGTATTGCCAAACGATCTTGTATCTGCTCAAGCTCATACGGATCGGCTTCGACCTGATTGGCTTCGCTTGAAAGCTCTGAGGCGATATCCTCAAGCTCATAGAACGCGCTTTCAAGGCGTTCGTAAAGTGACGAATAGCTGTCCGACATATCGGATATTTTTGAAAACGATGAGCAGGCTGACCGAATATCGTCACGCGCCTGTCCCGATAAAAGCT
>JAZRXI010000103.1:0-24632 GCA_045600145.1 Clostridia bacterium
AACAAGATATTTGCTTAAATTCGTTTTGAGTTCGGTTGCGGTAATAGACATAACCTTTCCTCCTCTAATTTGTTTTCACTATTATTATATCCAAATCGTACGATTGTGTCAATATAAATCGCGAAAACTTTTTACCTGTTTCGGGAAATTTGATGAGCCACTTACATATCTTCGTCTTCATCTTCTTCGACCTCAAATTCCGTCTCGATGACATTGGTGAACACCGGCGGGTCTGTTGCTCCAAACAGGTCTATGTAGTAGAGTGCTTTCATTTGCAGTTGCTCTGCAAAGACGAACACCGGCACATCCTTACGGGTGCGTTTTCGTGGCTTTGGCTCTTCTTCCTCCTCATCTTCTTCTGTCAGCTCATCGTCAAACAGTTCTTCTTCAATCAGCTTTTCTTCTTCAATTTTCTTCTTTCTCGGCATATCGGCATCTCCTTAAAAATCAAGTAAATACCCAATACGCAAGCGATTTTTTACCTCCCAAAGAGTCGTTTTGTGTGATGAAAAACAGACGCATACCGCCGTGTTTTTGGTATTGGGTATGGTCTTAGTTTAACACTAACAGGTGCCATTGCCGCACCCATGTTATTTGCGTCCTTTATGCCAAGATCCACTATTTTGCCGACAGTGCCTGCACAAACGCGGATTTTAGAGGGACGTTTTGAAATGACACTGCAACCTGCACCGGTGACAGTCCACTGCGAAGTTGGGGTGGGCTGACTGCCGTATTCAAGGGGGAAGCGGTATTGCCGTTCGGCACTTGAAAAGTGCGAGCTGGCGGCGCACAACGCGTTTTCGGCAAAGCCCCCATCAATTAAACAGGATGCCAAAAGAATAGATTCACAGATAGTAGAGCACGCGCCGTACACACCTAAAAAAGGTATCATGAGGTCGCGGGCGGCGAAGCTCGCCGAAATGATTTGGTTGAGCAGGTCGCCGCCGATGATCAGGTCGACGGTATCATTGTTAAGTCCTGCCTTAAGCTTTGCTGTTTCAAGCGCTTGTTTGAACATCTTGCGTTCTGCTTTTTCAAAGCTGTCCTCGCCCCATTTATCGTCCTGAAGAATTACATCAAAATAATCTTTCAGCGGCCCTCTGCCTTCTTTTTCGCCCACTATGGCGGCACCGTTTGAGAGATATACTCCATTTTCAAAAATAAAAGTTTGTCTGCCTTTTTTCATTTTGACCTCTTAAATCATGCTTATAATATAATATACGATGCCCACCAGCACCGATGCCGAAATACCGTAGACGATGACGGGTCCTGCGATTATGAATACCTTTGCACCCAGACCCATGACGTAGCCTTCGGTCTTGAACTCGATCGCAGGAGAGGCTATTCCGTTGGCGAAGCCCGTTATCGGAACTACGCTTCCCGCTCCGGCGTATTTGCCTATTTTATCGTAAACGCCTATGCCGGTGAGCGTCGCACCGAAAAATATAAGAACTATCGAAGTCCATGAAAGCGCATCAACGTGGGAAACGGTAAAGAGCGCTTCAATGAGTGCCGTTATTATTTCACCCACAAGGCAAATCGTTCCTCCAACCCAGAACGCTTTAAGGCAATCATAAAGTAAATTGCTTTTAGGTGCTTTTTTGGCAACGAGTGAACGGTAGCGCTTTTGAGCTTGCGTTTCCATCAGCGTTCACGCTCCTTTTTTTCCTTAAAAAGTATTTCAGTTTCGCCGGGATTACTTTTTCCCGTCATGTCACAGCACGAGATATTGTATTTTTTCATATAAAATCAACTCCTTACAAATTAGTTTTTACGACAGAAAAACTTTTATTCATTTCGGAGGCTGTCTTAAATATTTTGGCGAAAAGTACAAATTCATAAGCGATTTATACCTTGAAAAAGATAATCGGTTAATGTATAATAAATATCGGTCGATTGCAAAAAAGAGGCTTTTGATCGGCTAATACACAAAAAAACGGAGTATATTTATGAAAAAACATTATGATGTTGCCGCGTATGTCTGGCCTGCGTATACGGGCGATGAGCCACGGACACGGATGTTTTGGCCGGAGGGCTACGGCGAATGGCAGAGCGTTAAAAGCTCGAATGCAAAATTTCCGGGGCATACATGGCCGCGCAAGCCGCTTTGGGGATATGTTAACGAGGCCGATCAACGTGTGATGGAAATGGAAATTGATGCCGCAACAGAACATGGTGTGAATGTGTTCATCTATGATTGGTATTGGTTCGATCGCCGTCCGTTCCTGGAAAATTGCCTTAATGACGGGTTCCTCAAGGCACGCAATCGCAACAAGATGAAATTCTATCTTATGTGGGCGAATCACAACGGCGGCACTTTTTGGGATAAGCGCCTTTCTGACGACCCTGAAATAGTTATTTGGGACGGAGCAGTCGACAGAAAAGAGTTCGAAAAGATAGTTGACAGAGTTATAAATAAATATTTCGTTCAGGAAAACTATTACAAGGTCGATGGATGTCCCGTTTTTGCGATATACTTTTTACATAATCTCATAAAGGGTGTAGGCGGCATCGACCAAGCCGCCGATGCGCTTGAATATTTTCGCGCAAAGACGAAGGAAGCGGGATTCCCCGATTTGCATTTACAGCTTATTCTGCTTCGCGGAACATCGCTGTACACTAGCAATATGCCGTTGTACGATTTCAATTACGGCATGAAGGATGCACTTGAAAAAATACGCATCGACAGTGCGACGCATTATCAGTTCCTGTCGTTCACCGATATGAACAGGGATTATTCCGAAATATTCCCGGATGTCAGAGCGGAATACGAGGCGGAGCATCAGAATACTCATTTTACATATGTTCCTCACGTTACCTGCGGATGGGACAACAATCCGCGCACGCACAAGCTGATGCCGATAGTCTGCAAGAACAATACACCTGAGAATATTGAAAAGGCATTGCGCATCGCAAAGGAGTATATAGACAAATATAATATCGATCCGCCGCTTGTAACGATAAATTCGTGGAACGAGTGGACGGAGACGAGTTATCTTCAGCCTGACGATATAAACGGGTACGGGTATCTTGAGGCTGTCAAAAAAGTATTTAAAAACGACGAGGAGTGAATTTTATGAAAGATTTGATGTGGGCATATTATATTCCGATAAACAATCATACGCACGGCGACGGAAACGGTAAAAAGCGTTGCTGGTACATTGATGACGGATACAGAGAAAACAACGAGATCGACTATACCATATGGGACGAGCTTGTAAAGACGGCAGCGGAAAAACGCTTTAACACTCTGCTTGTGTCTATCGGCGACGGTATCCAATATGAATCGCATCCCGAAATCGCGGCACCTGATGCGGTAAGCAAGGAATTTTTGAAGCAAAAGCTTGACGAGGCGCGAGCACTTGGACTGATACCGATACCGAAACTGAATTTTTCGGCAGATCATCATTGCTGGCTCAAGGAATACAGAAGAATGGTCAGCTCAAAGCCGTACAGGCAGATGACCGTCGATTTGATAGATGAGGTGTGCGAGCTGTTCGATAAGCCCGCGTACTTCCATTTGGGAATGGACGAGGAGACATCATATGATTGTGCACAGTGGAAAGAAATGGCGATAATGCGCGGCGAAAAGCTGATGTTTGAGGATTTCGGCATCATGTTTGACGCTTGCCGCAGAAACGGGGCACGCCCGTGGATATGGTCGGATTACCGTTGGATAAATCCGGAAATATTTGAGCGCAGGATGCCGCGTGATGTTTTGCAGTCGAATTGGTTCTATTCGCACTTCGCGGAATACCCGGCGGGACATTTTTACAATGATGCGATAGGCTCTTATGAGATACTTGATAAGCTCGGCTTCGACCAGATGCCGACAGCATCGACATTCAACTGCAACGAAAATCCGTATGAAACGTTTGTGCATATTGATAAGACGGTATCAAAGGAGCATTTGCTCGGCTTTGTTGACGCGCCGTGGTTCGAGCTTAAAAACGCGGATATTTATTTGCACCGCAATAATTTACATGCGTGGGATATCGGCAGAAAAAGAGCCGAAGCCGAGGGAGTATTGCGCTGACGGTATTTGTTAGGGGCTGATTTTACGGGGACTTTCTCTCCGTCACCATCTTTTAAGGTTTCGCGCCCTGCACGCTTTTACAAAAGCGCGTGGGGCAGGAAAATGAAGTTCATCTGCCGTAGAGCACAATAAAAATCTTTTGTCAAACTTTTTCATGAGAAATGTTTGCGGGGTGCGAGGCAGAGCCCGGTAAAAGGGTGCGTGGGCGGAGCCACAGCATAGTGATGAGGCATCTATACCGTCAAAATGCATAAATTCACAGAGGTGCTTTTATGAAAAAATATTTATTGCCCGAAAATTTTCATTCGTACAAGGCGAATCTTCATTGTCATTCAACATGGTCGGATGGTTACTATACTCCTGAGGAATTGAAAAAGCTGTACAAAGAGCGCGGGTATTCGATACTGTCGATCACCGATCATGAAGGACTATTTTGGCATAACTATCTTGACGATAACGATTTTTTAACTATTGCCGGATATGAGACGGAATACAATCAGCTTAACGGTACAGATTGGAATGCGCGTACGGTCGTGTGTCATCTTTGCGCATACAAAAAGGATCCGACAGATATGTCACAGCCAGGGTATGCCCCCCCCGCTTACGACCATCCGAAATAGTCGAGGGAGTTATATCCGACATACACCGCGTACGAGGGTATGAACAATCTTGAAATTTTCAATACGGGGACATTTTGCAGCGGCTACGATGAGCGCAACGGCAGTATCTTGGATGATATCCTGCTGACGGGAAAGCGGGTTTTTTGTACCGCGAACGACGACAATCATCACAGCCTTGAAAGTCCGTACGCCGATATGTTCGGCGGATTTACGATGATAAGTGCCGAAAAGCTCGATTACGGACATGTTATCGAAGCGTTGGAGAACGGTTGGTTCTATGCTTCGACGGGTCCCGTCATCAAAGAGCTTTATATCGACGACGGCGCGCTTTGCGTAAGGAGCGAAACTCCGCTTCGGCACATACGCATGATTTCGGCTACAAGATACAGAGGACTTCATCGCAGGCTTGACGGTTTACCCGTGTATGAATGCAGATTTCCGCTTGAACGTGATTGCGGCTACATGCGGCTTGAGCTTGAGGATATGAATGGCTTCACCGCATGGACGAATCCGTATTTTGTGAAAGATTTTTTTGATTAAAATTAAAGAATAAGAACGTGCAGGTATCGGCACGTTCTTTTTATTTGTGCTTATCAAGGTCGTCGGAAGGCGATAGACCGGTGCATTTTTTATAGGCACGGAAGAATGTTGAGTAATCGTTAAAGCCGCTGTGCGCGAACGCCTCCGAAACGCTTTTTGCTATATACAGCTTTTGCTGTGCGGCAAACACGCGCTTGCGGATTATGTAATCCCATACGGTACAGCCCATTATTGCGTTAAAACGTTTGTTGATATACGATTTGTTTGAAAACATCGCCTTTGCTATTACGTCAAGGCTAAGATTTTCGGAGAGATGCTCGTTTATATACACTATTGTATCTTTTACGATATCGTGTTCTGCGAGTGAAGATGAGGTATCTTTTTTTGCAAGCGACGCGAAAATAAGATTTGCGAGCGAATCTGTCAGCACACCGCGCATACTTTCTTTTGAATGACTTACGGCATTGAGCCCTTCTTCAAATAATACGCGCTCACGTTCGTTGAGCAAAAAGCGGTTACTGCCCGAAACAAGCCCGTCATGCAACAGCGAAAATGCTTTAGGCGGAGCTTCAAATAGGACAGCTATCCGCTCATAGTGTCTGCATCCGGGTGAAAGTATCAAATGGTGTGCCTGACCATGCGCAGTAACGATGACTGTACCGGGCGAGAGATCGTATACACTTCCCTCAACGGCGAACTGCGCTTCACCGTCGATGAAAAAGTAAAGCTCCGCCATATTATGTGAATGGCTCGGAAACTCATTTGGGTCAGGGAATTCGCTTACCGTGTGATGCAGATAGCGCAAATCATCACGGTAGCTGAACAGTACGGTATCACTCATTTTTTTCACCTCACCGTATTATTTTATCAGATCGAGTTTCTTTTTGCAATAATAATATTCATATTTGCAATATACATTGCGAATATGAACGAATATAATATTGTAAAATATTACGGAGGCGACAAAAATGAAGAGTTTAAGAAAAGATAAGCTTGTTATAAATGTGTATTCCACACGTATGGAAATGGGGGATGCGGCGGCATACGATATCGCGGAATGTATTCTTGAAGCATTGAAGCATAAGGAAAGTATAAACATGGTTTTTGCGGCGGCACCGTCGCAGAATGAGGTGCTTGCGTCGCTTGCATCAAAAAAACTGCCGTGGGGGAGGATAAATGCGTTCCACATGGATGAGTATATCGGGCTTGATAAGGCACATCCGCAGAGCTTCGGTCACTTTTTGGACGAGCATATTTTTTCACTTGTCCCGTTTAAGAGTGTTTGCTATATTGCCGATTACGGCGAAAAATACGCCGAACTGCTTGAAAAGAATCCTATTGACATCGTCGTGCTCGGCATAGGGGAGAACGGGCATATTGCGTTCAACGACCCGGGTGTGGCTGACTTCGGTGATAGCCTGCGGATAAAAAGAGCAAAGCTTGATGACATTTGCCGTATGCAGCAGGTGCATGACGGATGCTTTCCGACCTTTGATGATGTTCCCGAATACGCGCTTACGCTTACAGTACCGCAGATGATAAGTGCGAAGCATATGTTTTGCATAGTTCCCGCAAAGACCAAAGCAGAGGCGGTGCGCCGCACATATACGGAAGAAATCTCCGAAAAATGTCCTGCAACGATACTGCGCACACATGAACACGCGGTAATGTACTGCGATGCCGAAAGCGGAAGTCTGTTATGAAAAAATATATACAGAACGGCATAATAGTTACCGACGGCAAAATCCTCAAAAACACGGATATTGAAATTGAGAACGGTAAAATAACCGCACTCGTCAAGCACGAAAAACAGCAAAATTCGATAAATCTCGACGGAAAGTATATTTCGGCGGGGTGGATAGACATTCACTGTCACGGAGGCGGAGGTGCGGAGTTCATCGACGGCACTGTTGATGCGGTAAAGACCGCTTGCGGTATACACTCGCGTCACGGTACGCGCATAATATTCCCTACTATTTCGGCAACCGACATAAAAACGATGATGGCTTCGCTTAAGGCGGTTGAAAGCGCGATGAGAGATGTCGCACCGATGATCGGAGGAGTACATCTTGAAGGTCCGTACCTTGCAAAAGAAATGTGTGGCGGGCAGGCGGCAGGCGTCATTCGTGAGCCTGATGAAAAGGAGTATATCCCGATACTTGAACGCTTTGGTAAAATTATCGCGCGCTGGTCGTATGCTCCTGAGCATGACAAGGATAACCGCTTCTTGAAATCACTCACAAACTACGGTGTCGTTCCGGCTACTGCACACTCGTCGGCGGAATACGCTGACATCGTACGTGCTCTTGATGACGGCAACCGCCTTGTAACGCATTTATATTCATGCACATCTACCGTTACGCGCAAAAACGGCTTTCGTCATATGGGTATAGTGGAGTCTGCGTTTTTGCTTGATGAACTTTTTGCCGAAGTGATAGGTGATGGCGCACATCTGCCGCTTGAGCTTCTTAAAACAGTAATCAAAATAAAGAGCATTGATAAAACGGTACTTGTGACCGATGCGCTTCGACCCGCGGGAGTTGCACATGAAGGGGATGTGTACGAAAATTGCCCCGTACCGTTTGTGATCGAAGACGGTGTTGCCAAGCTTTTGGACAGAAGCGCGTTTGCGGGAAGTATCGCCACGACGGATGTGCTTGTCAAAACAGCCATATCAGCGGGAATTCCGCTTGAAGATACCGTGAAAATGATAACCGAAACACCCGCAACTGTCATGGGACTTAAGCACAACGGCAGAATAGCCCCCGGCTTCGACGCATTGTTTACGGTGTTTGATGAAAATATAAATGTTTTTGAGATGAACTGATCAAGTCCGACACGGAATACCGTGCCGGCTTTTTTATATAAATCGCGCTCTCTGTCAGATGAAAAAAATGTTGAATTTGAGCATTTTATATGGTAGAATACAAAGTGAAATATTTTGCGGAAGGTAATAAAATGCTGAACATTATCACGGGAAGAATATCGTCCGGCAAGACGACACAACTGATAGATGATATCGGAGAGCGGATAAAGGATAAGCGTAAGTCTGTGCTTATAGTGCCGGATCAGGTAACATATAATTTTGAGCATAGGTTGTGTACACAACTCAATATCGGCGGTTTTATTGATGTTGAGGTTTGTTCGTTCAACCGTCTTGCGTCCGCCGTATGCGACTTTTGCGGCAAAAACAAAAAGACGTTTCTTGATGACTGCGGCAAGGCGATGGTCATGCGGTTGTGTGTGCTTCGTGCGGAAAAGGAGCTTACGGTATTCAACAAGGCTTCGTCACGCAAGGGATTTACCGAACGCTGTATGAATATGATATCAACGCTTGAAAATTGCAATTATTCATATGAAAACATTATCGAAACGGCAGATAAGCTTGAGGACGGTTTGCTTAAAGACAAGCTCCGTGACATCGCTGCCATTTACAAAGAATACATACGGGTGCTTGATTCGGGATATACCGATAATGCTGACAGACTTAAGTGCGCGCAGGAGCTTTTGTTTGAATACAGTCCCTTGAGAGAAAGCCGTGTATATATCGACGGCTTCGATGTATTTACATCGCGTCTGTATGCGTTTATCAGTGAGATAATGAGGCTTACCGATGTTACGGTAGCGCTGTCGTCAGCCGAAAGAGGAAGCGATGGCGAAGCATATGAAATACACAAAAAAACACTTGATACGCTCATTGAGCTTGCGGGAAAAAACCGTATCGAATACAAAGTCGAACATGTTGAAGGCATGCGGAGCAATAAAAGCAAAGAGATACTTTTTCTTGAAAACGCGTTTTATGCGTTTCCACAGCCCGTGTTTGAAGAAGAATGTGCAAATATTAAAATCAATTCATATAAAGCGTATGTTGATGAAGTGACCGCCGTTGCCGAAAACATAGCACGCGGCGTAAGAAACGGCAGACGTTATAAAAACTACGCAGTTTTGTGCAATGATTTGAATACTTATACTCCCATAGTGCAATCTGTGTTTTCACGTTATGATATCCCCGTGTACGCAAGCGTTAAGCACGATATCACATCGCATCCAATAGCCATGTATCTGATTTCACTTTTGAAATGCGCGGCGGGGGATTTTTCGCCGAAAAACGTAACGCGGCTCGTGCTTTCAACTTTTTCACCGCTTGACCCCGATGAAACCGACAGATTTATTTCGCTTATCAAGTCTCTTGATATAAAAAAATATGATATAGAAACCGGAATGCGTTTTAAGCGGGGAAGTGATGTACAGCAGACCGATTTTGAACGTTTGCGTGAAAAGCTAATGACACCGATAAGCGAGGTGACGTCAAAGCTGTGTGCATGCAAAAATGCGAGAGACATATCGGCTTGCTGTTATTCTTTTCTGGAATCGGCTGAAATTTACGAAAAAGCAGATGCGCTCGTGGACGCGTACGAGGCAGAAAAGCTTTACGCGCTTTCTGACATTACCGCTCAAATGTGGAACATAACGGTAAAGCTTTTGAATGATATTGCGGCTTTCTTAGGTGAACGTACTGTTACCGTCGATGAATATGCTTCAATACTGCGTGAAGGCTTCGATGCCGCTCCGGCATCGACTATACCGAGTGTGCTTGATTGCGTTACCTTCGGCGATCTCGGCGCCGCACGCGAGGAAAACACGGATATCACATTCGTTATAGGGGCGAATGAGGGCGTTATACCTGCTGCAAATATGGATGAACGCATCGTAACTATCGACGAAAGTGATATCCTGACACAAAAAGGAATGGAGCTTGCACATACTCCCGACACCGAAGATGCGCGTATGCGTTTCGGCATTTATTCCGCGTTTTGCTCTCCGGCAGAGCAGTTGTATATTTCCTATTCCACGGCTTCGCACACGGACGAACCGTTGCTTCCCTCACCGCTTATCGGACGGATGACGAGACTTTTTCCGAAGCTTAAAACAGAGTACGTTACGGCTGATTTTGTCAAAACGGTGTTAAAAGCTCCGATGTCTCAAAAGCAGTCGATGCTTGCGACAGCCGCCGACAGGCTCACATCGGAGGAATCACGGGCGTTATACGAGCTTTTGCGTGCACGGAGCGGCTTCGGTCTTACTGATTTTGAGAAAACCGAAACGAAGATTTCACGGGAGCTTGCATCAAAGCTGTTCGCTCCCGAAAACGCCGAAAGCATAACCAAACTCGAAAAGTTTGCAAAATGTCCGTTTTCACATTTTGTCATGCATGGGCTGAAGCCTGAAATACTTACGGAGTATTCGACAACGGATATAGATATAGGCAATTTGTTCCATGAAACGCTTGAAGAATATGTGCGTCGGACATTTGCACATCCGGAATGTAAAAAAATATCGCAGACCGAAAGCCGGGAGCTTTCAAATAAGATATTTGACGAAAAGCTTCCGAACATACGCTTTGGCGTAATGGAATCCACAAAACGCCAGATAATACTGAATAAATCGCTTAAAAAGCTTATCGCGCTGTGCGCGTGGCGTATATCGGAAAGCCTTAAGGATTTTACTCCGATAGGTGAGGAAATATCGTTCGGTTACGGCAAAAACCGACCGATCTCGATAGAAACTGAGTACGGTACGCTTACCTTCAAGGGGAAAATCGACCGTGCCGATAAGCTTGAAAAAGACGGTAAGGTATATTTGAGGGTAATAGATTATAAATCGGGGAAAAAGGCTGTTTCAAAAACGGCAGAGGATAATATCCAGCTTCTTATGTATATGAAGGCGCTTTTGGCAAAATTCGGTAATAATGCCGTTCCCGACAGTGTGAGCTATGTGAATCTTACCGATGATGAAAAGCTTTTTACAAGCACTCTCGGAGCTTCGGCATTGCTCGGCAAAAACGGCTTCGGAGGCATGATCGACAAAGCATATGATGCCGCAAAGGAGCTTGCAAGGGGAATACTTTCGGGGGACATCGCGGCAGAACCGCGGAAGGATGCTTGCAGGTACTGTGAATGTTCGAAAATCTGCGGATACGGCAACAAGAAAGGGGAGGCTGAATCGAATGGAGAAGAAGACGCACTCATGGACAACTGAACAGCAACGCGCGATTGACGAACGCGGCAGTGACCTGCTTGTTTCGGCAGCCGCGGGAAGCGGTAAGACCGCGGTGATGATAGAGCGTGTGTTCTCGCTTATTTCGTCCGGGGAATCCTCGCTTGACAGAATGCTTATCGTGACATATACGAATACGGCGGCGGCTTCTATGCGTGAAAAGCTCAGAACGCGGCTCGAGGACGCCATAGAACAGACACCGGATGACAAGACGCTCGTTGAACAAAGACGTCTGCTTGATCGCGCACATATATCAACGCTCCATGCGTACTGTATACAGCTTTTGCGCAGGTATTATTTCAAGACACCGTTGTCTCCCGATTTCAGGATATTTACCGATTCGGATGCTGCTTCAAAAATGGCAGACGACGAAGCGATGCGGACAATACTTGAAACGGCAAGCAGCAACGCGCTTGCGGGAAATTTTCCGGAATATGAGGAAGTGCTCCTGCAATTTTCATCGGAACGCTCGGATAAAGGACTTGAAGATGTTATTCGTGAGCTTGATAAACAGCTTTCATATGTGCTTGATGTAAAAACATTCAGAGATAACGTTATGAAGCGGTATTCCGACCCGAAGGGAGAACAATACCAAAAAGATATCTGCGGATATATTTCGATGCGGTTAAGGCTTATTGCCGAATATATCGAAACGCTTGAACACGAATATGCGCAGGATGCGAACGCTTCGAAAATATTTGCATATACCGGAGAATTAAAAAAACATTTTCTTGATGCCTGCTCGGAGGATTCGCTTGAGCATATTAAAGAACAGCTTCAACCGAGACTTCCGACGATCCCGCGAAATGTGTCAGACAGCTTTAAACGCTGCATTGACGTAATAAAAGATTTCAATACGAATATCAAAAAAACTATTTCCAAAGATTTTTTGAGCGACATGAGCTTTTTGAACGGCACGGTAAATGCGCTTTTTGAGCTTCGTGAAAGCTATGCGGAAAAATACGAGGAGCTGATGCTTAACGAGGGCGGAACAACGTTTACGGGTGTGTTAAGATATACGCTCAGACTTTTTGATGAAAACCCTGATATCGTGGCGGATATACGCAAAACGCTCGATTACATTTTTATCGACGAGTATCAGGATATAAATGAGCTTGAGGACGGCTTGATTGCCAAACTTTCAAAGGGTGACGACCTCTTTGTCGTTGGCGACGTCAAGCAGAGCATTTACGGCTTTCAGCATGCACGTCCGCAGTTGTTCATAAATAAAATGCACACATACTCGGAAGATTCGGCAATCGGAAAAAGGATAAATCTGAAAAATAATTTTCGCTCATGCGTTGGTGTGATCAAAGGTATCAATTTCATATTCGGAAATACGATGAGCGAAGATATAATGGAAATTGAATATGATGACGATGCAGCGCTAAGCCCGTCACCGGATAAAGGATCTCCGCAGTATCAAGGCGGCATAATGAACGAAAACGGAGAAGAACCGTCAAATGAGCTTCTTATCACTATAGGCGAGAAAAACGAAGATGAAAGCGAAACGATCGCACGCAAGATAGAGGAGCTTGTAAAATGTACGATTTTTGACCCCAAGGCGGGCAAACGCCGTCAAGTGACGTACGGGGATATAGTTATTCTCGGACGGACAAACGCGATCGGCAATTATTATGAGGACGTATTCAGACGCCACGGCATCCCGTATTCGAAGAATTCAAGCGCGAACATAAAATCCGATGCGCGGGGGACATTGATTTCGCTCTTGCACTTAATGATTTTCAAAAGAAGCGATATCGACTTGATATGCGTGATGCTGAGTTGTATAGGCGGATTCACTGAAACAGAGCTTGCGAATGTGCGTGCCGCCAATTCGGAAGGTACTTTTTATGATGCACTGACTGCGTGGAACGGCGAGCCGCTTAAAACAAAGATAGCTTCATTTTTCGCAATGCTCGATAAGCTGCGGCTTGTCGGGTATTCAATGCCGTTGCCTGATTTTTTGGAATACATATATAACGAAACGGGGTATATATATTATGTTGCTTATATGCCTGATGGCGAAAAGCAGGCGGAATCGGTAAATGACCTAATGGAAACGGCACGCCGCTATGCTGATTACGGCGGAAAGGGAATAGCGGATTTTGTTGAATACTATGAAAACACTGCTTTTGAAAAGAAAAAGTGCACGGTGGGCGATGTCGGCAACGCTGTACGCTATATGACCATACATAAAAGCAAGGGACTTGAATTTCCGATAGTCATTCTTGCACATTCCGACAGCAACAGGGAAAAAGACAAATCGATATTACGCTTTCATGAAAATATGGGAATAAGCTTTAAGGCAGTACAGGCTGATGAATACGGCGTGCGCAGTTATTTCAATACCTTGGCGGGCTTTGCCGTATCGCAGAGGCAGGCGGCGGAACAGGCGGCAGAGGGTATGCGTCTTTTGTATGTAGCTGCCACACGGGCGATAAGCAAGCTGATAATTTCGATGTGCGGCACAGAAAACAGAATCAAATCACTTTGCTGTGTTCCGGGCAAGGCGACGGTAGCCGGATACAAGCAATATGCCGAGCTTATTTTACCGCTTCTCTACAGGCATAAGGACGGACAACCTCTGCGCAGTTTTGCGGATGGCGGAGTTGATTTGCCTTACTGCTTTACGGAAAGCTCGTGGAAGGTAACACTGACGCAGGCAGATGATAAAAAAACGCGTTACGGTGATGCGGAGAATATCGGCGGTGATGCCGATAACGATAATGGCGATAGCTGTGATAACAGCGGCAACGGCGAAAATAACGCAGACGTATTCAACAAAGCTGAGTATATCGAACGCGCACGGGCGGCGCTGGATTGGAAATATCCGTACATCGCGGCGGTATCACAGCGCACGAAGCAATCACCGAGCAAACAGCAGATACGTACGCGCATGAAGCTTGCACATCCGGCGTTCGACGATAAGGAATACAAGGGCGCGCAAAAGGGTACCGCGGTGCATTTTTTTATGGAGCATGTTATCTTTGACGGGACTGCGGCAAAGTTGCAGGCAGATAAAATGCTCGCAAACGGATTTCTGTCGGAGGAGGAATACAATGCGCTTCCGCTTGAGCATATACAGGCATTCCTCGACAGTCCGTTCGGACAGAGGATGAAAAATGCCGAAATATGCCGCGAACGTTCATTCTGTCTGATAATACCGTTTGACGACGCGGGCGATGACTCGCTTGTGCAGGGCATAATCGACTGCTATTTCTTTGAAAAGGACCGTATCGTGCTTCTTGACTACAAAACGGACATCATTCGCGGCGACCTTGATGAGCATATAGCACATCACACGCCGCAGTTGAAAATGTACAAGGCGGCGCTCGAACAACTTTATCCGCAAAAAGAAGTAATACCGTATGTGCATTTTTTCTCCGTTGATGCGACCGTTGAAATAAAATAGAAATATGTGTGAGTATGCGAAATACGACGATTGAATCCGCTTGCCATAAAAAAGAAAATATGGTACAATATTCAGGAATCTGAATGCAGTGAGGAAAATAAATGAATATTCCCGAGGAAGTCAGACGCAGAAGAACTTTTGCGATAATATCACACCCCGATGCGGGTAAGACGACGCTTACCGAAAAGTTGCTTCTCTACGGAGGAGCAATACACGCGGCGGGCTCGGTTAAAGCGCGCAAGGCGGAAAAGCATGCCGTCAGCGATTGGATGGAGATAGAAAAACAGCGCGGTATTTCGGTCACGAGCAGTGTCATGCTGTTTGATTACGACGGCTATCGCATAAATATCCTTGATACTCCCGGACATCAGGATTTCTCTGAGGATACCTACAGAACTCTTGTTGCCGCCGACAGCGCAGTCATGCTTATCGACGCGGCAAAGGGTGTCGAACAGCAGACGATAAAGCTGTTTCAGGTGTGCCGCAAGCGCAATATACCGATATTCACTTTTGTCAATAAGCTGGACCGTGCGGGTAAAAATCCTTTTGACTTGATGGACGAGCTTGAAAACGTACTCGGTATACGCGCCTGCCCGATGAATTGGCCGATCGGTACCGATGGCGATTTCAAGGGTGTATACCACCGTGAAAACGGGCAGATAGAGCTTTTCAGCGGCGGTAATCACGGACAAAATAAGGTAGAATCCGTAACGGGTGATGTAAGCGATCCCGCTTTTGCCGAAATATTGGGCGAGTACCATCATAAAAAGCTTATCGACGATATCGAGCTGCTTGATGTCGCGGGCGATGAGTTCGATCTTGACAAGGTGCTTTCAGGTCAGCTCACTCCGATGTTTTTCGGCAGTGCGATGAACAATTTCGGCGTTCAGCCGTTTTTGGAAAAATTTTTGACGATAACCACACCGCCGACACCGCGTGAATCGGATATAGGTACTGTCGATCCCGAGGATACATCTTTTACGGGCTTCATCTTCAAGATACAGGCAAATATGAATCCGGCACACCGTGATCGAATCGCATTCATGCGCATTTGCTCCGGCAAATTCGAAAAGGGCATGACGGTCAAGCTTGCGCGTACCGATAAGGAGCTTAAGCTCGCACAGCCTCAGCAGTTCATGGCACAGGAGCGTGAAACCGTCGAAGAAGCGTTCGCGGGCGATATCATCGGGTTGTTTGACCCCGGAGTGTTTGCGCTCGGCGATACGGTGTATACCGACAAGCGTGTTGAATTTGCGGGCATACCCGTGTTCGCACCTGAGCATTTTGCAAGGATAAAGCCGGTCGATACCATGAAGCGCAAGCAGTTCTTAAAGGGTATCACACAGCTCGCGCAGGAGGGCGCGATACAGGTATTCAAGGATAATACCTATGCCGCGGAGGAAATAATCGTCGGCGTTGTCGGCGTGCTTCAGTTTGAAGTGCTTGAACACAGGCTTCGCACCGAATATAATGTCGAAATCAGCTCTCAACAGCTCGCGTACAGGCTTATACGCTGGTTGCCCGAGGATGCCGAAGCCGATAAGCTTAAATTCTCAAGCACAACAAAGCTTGCAAGCGACCTGAAGGACAGACCCGTTGTGCTGTTCGAAAACGACTGGTCGATGCGCTGGGCGCTTGAAAACAACAAGGGACTTGTGCTTTCCGACATTTCCGACAGATAAGTCATTTGACAATATTTGATAAATAGTATAGAATTGAGTAAAAATAAAAGCGTGCAAGCACGTTAAAATAAATGGAGGTTTTACAATGAATAAGAAAACTGTAAAAGACATCGCCGTAAACGGCAAAAAGGTTTTGGTGCGTGTAGACTTCAATGTTCCGCTTGACGACAATAAGAACATCACCGATGAAACCAGAATCAACGCGGCTCTTCCGACGATCAAGTATCTGCTTGAGAACGGTGCGGCTGTTATCCTTTGCTCACATCTTGGCAGACCCAAGGGAGAATTCAATATGAAGTATTCGCTTGCTCCCGTTGCCGCAAGACTTAAGGAGTTGTTCCCCGGTAAAGTTACATTCGCTGAGGATGTTATCGGTGAAAGCGCACAGAAAGCAGTTGCCGATATAAAGGCAGGAGAAATAGTACTTCTTGAAAACCTCCGTTTCCACGCAGAGGAAGAGAAGAACGTTCCCGAGTTCGCCAAAAAGCTTGCTTCCTATGCGGATATCTATGTAAATGACGCTTTCGGTACGGCTCACCGCGCTCATGCTTCAACAGCGGGCGTTGCCGATTATCTTCCCGCGGTTGCCGGCTTCCTTATCGGCAAGGAGCTTGATATAATGGGCAAGGCACTTGAGAATCCCGAAAGACCCTTCGTTGCCATACTCGGCGGCAAAAAGGTAAGTGACAAGATCGGTGTTATCAACAACCTGCTTGAGAAGGTAGATACCCTTATCATCGGCGGCGCGATGGCTTATACGTTCTATAAGGCTATGGGTCTTGAGACCGGCAAGAGCCTTGTTGAAGAGGATAAGGTAGAGCTTGCAAAATCGCTTATCGAAAAGGCTGAGGCGAAGGGCGTTAAGATGCTTCTTCCCATTGATACTCTCGTTGCCGATAAGTTCGGTGAGGATGCAAATGTTCAGAACGTTGACCGTGACAAGATACCTGCCGATTGGGAAGGACTTGATATCGGAGAAAAGACACGCGAGCTTTTTGCCGATGCCGTAAAGAGCGCAAAGACCGTTATCTGGAACGGACCTATGGGCGTGTTCGAAATAGAGAAGTTCGCAGGCGGCACAAAGGCTGTTGCGGCGGCTCTTGCTGAGTGCGACGGTATAACGATCATCGGCGGCGGAGACTCTGCGGCGGCTGTTGAACAGCTCGGCTATGCTGATAAGATGACGCACATTTCGACCGGCGGCGGTGCTTCGCTTGAATTCCTTGAGGGACTTGAGCTTCCCGGCGTAGCGGCACTTAACGATAAGTAAGGAGAAAAAAGTATTATGCGTAAACCTATAATTGCGGGTAACTGGAAAATGAACAACACTCCCTCACAGGCGACGGAGCTTATCAATGCCATCAAGCCGCTTGTTAAGGATGCAAAATGCGATGTGGTCGTTTGCCCCACATTCGTATGCCTTGATGCCGCTTCAAAGGCACTTGAGGGTTCGAATATCGGGCTCGGTGCGCAGAACGTGCATTTCGAGGAAAAAGGTGCATTCACGGGCGAGATATCGACCGGCATGCTCAAGGAGCTTAACGTAGGCTATGCGGTGATCGGACATTCCGAGCGCCGTCAGTATTTCGGCGAGACCGACGAGGTCGTTGCAAAACGTTCGCTTGCGGCTGTAAATGCTGGTATCACACCTATCATCTGCGTCGGCGAAACTCTTGCTCAGCGTGAAAACGGAACTACGTTTGACGTTGTCAAGGCTCAGGTCGTTGCGGACCTTGCACTTATGACAAAGGAGCAGGCGGCTGTCAGCGTTATAGCTTATGAGCCGGTTTGGGCTATCGGAACGGGTCTTACCGCTACGAGCGCGCAGGCTGAGGAGGTCATAGCGTTCATCCGTGCTACCGTTAAGGAGCAGTTTGATGAGCAGACAGCTGAAAGTATCCGCATCCAGTACGGCGGAAGCATGAACGCCAAAAACGCGGCAGAGCTTATGGCGATGCCCAACATCGACGGTGGTCTTATCGGCGGTGCTTCGCTTAAAGCACCCGATTTTTCCGTTATAGTTGAAGCCGCTTCAAAGGAAGCATAATTAAAATAAAGCCGGACACTTCTTTTGCGTGTTCGGCTTCTTTTTGAAATGGAGAGTTTTATGAAAAAACCTGTTGTTTTATGTATAATGGACGGCTTCGGCATCCGTGATTCCGAGGACGGCAACGCGATAAAGGCGGCTAAAACACCCAATCTTACAAAGTTTTTCAGTGAGAATCCCTTTACCACTATCGGCGCTTCGGGACTTGATGTCGGTCTGCCGGACGGTCAGATGGGCAACAGCGAGGTAGGTCATACAAATATCGGTGCGGGACGTGTAGTGTATCAGATGCTTGTAAAAATATCAAAGTCCATCACCGACGGCGATTTCTTTGATATACAGGCACTTAAGGGCGCGATTGAAAACTGCAAAAAGAACGATTCCGCGCTTCATCTTATCGGACTTCTTTCCGACGGCGGCGTACACAGCCATATCGACCATCTTTTCGGTTTGCTTGAAATGGCAAAGCGCAATGGGATTACAAAGGTCTATGTACATTGCCTTATGGACGGACGCGATGTTTCGGTAACGAGCGGTGCGGGCTTTATTGAAGCACTTGAAAACAAGATGAAAGAGCTTGGCGTGGGCAAGATAGCTACTATCTGCGGCAGATATTACGCAATGGACAGAGATTTTGCGTGGGACAGAGTGGAAAAGGCTTACGCGGCTATGGTTTACGGCGAAGGCGTTCAGGCTGACGACGGAGTAAAAGCCATGAAAGAATCTTACGCAAAAGAAGTGACGGATGAATTTATCGTTCCCACCGTGCTTGATAAGGACGGCACTGTCAAGGCGAACGACAGCGTGGTATTCTTTAACTTCCGCCCCGACCGCGCAAGACAGATAACGAGAACGTTCGTTGATGAGAAATTCGACGGCTTTGAGCGCAAGAACGGTTTCTTCCCGCTTTACTATGTCTGCATGACGCAGTACGACGAGACGATGCCGAATGTAAAAGTCGCGTTCCCGCCAGAGGAGCTTAAAATGACCTTCGGCGAGTTTTTGGCAAGCAAGAATATGACACAGCTCCGTATCGCCGAAACGCAGAAATATGCGCACGTTACGTTCTTCTTTAACGGCGGCGAAGAAAAAACCTTCGAGGGCGAGGACAGAATTTTGATACAGTCGCCCGATGTTCCGACATTCGATCTTCAGCCCGAGATGAGCGCGTATCCTGTTTGTGATGCAGTGTGCGAGCAGATACGCTCCGGCAAATACGATGCGGTCATACTTAATTTCGCCAACTGCGATATGGTAGGGCATACAGGCGTATTTGATGCCGCCGTAAAAGCTGTCGAAGCTGTTGACGAATGCGTCGGCAAAGTAGTTGAAGCGACGCTTGCAATGAACGGAACGGTGTTTATAACTGCCGACCACGGCAATGCTGACCGTATGATAGGCGATGACGGCAAGCCGTTTACACCGCATACGACGAATCCTGTGCCGTTCTGTGTTGTCGGTTATCCCTGCAAGCTTCGCAAGGGTGGCAGGCTTGCGGACATAGCTCCTTCAATGATAAAGGTGCTCGGACTTGATAAACCGAAAGAAATGAACGGTGAAAGCCTGATTGTCTGATAATCAAATGTCCGGTTTTGCTTATGTGAGGCCGGACATCGTTCGATAACGAAAAAAACGGGGAGGTGTTTGTGTGATGAACATAAGCGATGAGCTTATCTCGCTTGTGAAAAAAGCACTCAGAAGTGAGCAGACGGATAAAGAATATTCGCCGGAAGAAGTAAAATCCATACTCAACTTAGCCGAAAAACATGAAATCGCAAATATCGTCTCCGGTATTTTATGGGAAACAAACCGTTTTGACGGCCAAAGCGGGCAAGGCGAGCGTTTGATTTATCATCAAATGCTTGCACTGTATCGTCGTGAGACGCTCGACGGTGCCTGCCGTCAGGTCAGTAAGGAGTTTTCCGCAAACAAAATACAGCATGTTTTTCTTAAGGGCTCAGTGCTGAAAGAGCTATATCCCCAAAGCACCATGCGCATAAGCAGTGATATAGATATCCTTGTTCACGGCGAAGATTTTGAACGTGCCGAAAATGTGCTGAAAAGTATGGATTTTTCGGAGGGCGAGAAATCAATACATGAGCATGAATTTATAGCGCGGAAAACAAACTTACATATAGAGCTTCACTCAATACTTTTATCGGCAAAAATATTTCCGAAGGCGGCTGACGTCCTTAAAAACGCGTGGGAGTATACGACGTTCGGTGATGATGAATTTTCGGGAAGATTTTCGGATGAATTGACTTATTTTTATCATGTGGCGCATACGGCAAAGCATTTCCGTAACGGCGGATGCGGCATACGTGCGATAATTGATTTATATTTGCTCAATAACATGCAGGGTGTCGATGCTGATAAGCGCAAGAAGCTTATTGCAGAGGGCTGTCTTGAAGAATTTGATACCAAAGTAAATGAGCTTGCGGAATATTGGTTTGGCGAAAAAAGTGAAGCGGACACATTCTTGAAACAAATGGCGGATTACATCATCGCGGGTGGCGTGCACGGACGGAAAAACGTTTCCATTGCAAAATCCGTAATGGCGGGCAGTAAAACAAAGTATACATGCGCGGCTGTCTTTTCGCCGTTTTCGGAAATGAAAAGAATGTATCCGATACTTGAAAAACATCCCGTGCTTCTGCCGGCGTGTCATGTTGTGCGGTTCATCCGTATCATCGGCAAGGGAAACCGTTCGGTACGAAAGCTTAAATTCCTTTGCGGCATTGATAATAAAAGCGTACAAATGCTCGGCGAAATGTTCAAAGAATTAAATATCCTCTGATCGTGGATCAAAAATGTTTTGTGAGGTGTGATTTTATGGTACATATCGGAAACGATTGGGATGAAATGCTGAAAGGTGAGTTCGAAAAGGAGTACTATCTGAAGCTTCGTGAGTTTTTGAAAAAAGAATACTTTTCATGCCGTGTTTATCCCGATATGCACGATATTTTCAACGCGCTTAAATATACGCCGCTTGCAAGTGTAAAGGCTGTGATACTCGGGCAGGATCCATATCACGGCTTCGGGCAGGCGCACGGGCTTTGCTTTTCGGTAAAGCGCGGTGTTGAACCGCCGCCGTCACTTAAGAATATTTTCAAGGAAATGGAGCTTGATATCGGCATCACCCAACCGAAGCAAGGTGAGCTTGTTTCGTGGGCGGAAAACGGCGTATTGCTTTTGAACACCGTACTTACTGTACGCGAAGGCATGGCAAACAGCCATAAAGGACAGGGTTGGGAAATATTTACCGATAAAGTCATACAAACGGTGAACGATAACGCGGAGCCGTGCGTTTTTCTTCTGTGGGGAGGCAACGCACGCGCCAAAAAAGGACTTATCACAAACACGAAGCACCTTGTCCTCGAATGTGCGCATCCGAGCCCGCTTTCGGCATATAATGGCTTTTTCGGTTGCAAGCATTTTTCCGCAACGAATGAATTTTTAATAAGAAACGGGAGAGAGCCGATAAATTGGCAGCTTCCCGAATAAAACGGCGGTGGTCGCAAAAATATGCGATCACCGTTCTCCTTATGATACAAATTTCATGTTTTGTGATACAAAATTCATAGAATAATTCGTTTTACACAGATATAATACCTTCTGTCAAGGAAAAGTAAAGGAGAAGAACAATGAAAAAGATTTGCATTTCGCGCGATTGGAAATTCAGAGGACCGAAGGAAACGGAGTTCCGTTCGGTCGATCTTCCGCACGATTATTCGATAGAAATGAAGCGTTCACCTGATGCGCCGGGCGGCGCGAGCAACGGCTTTTTTGAAGGCGGCGTGGGAACATACCTGAAATATTTTACATTCGAAAGCGGTGTGCATACCGTGCTTGATATCGACGGTGCATATATGTGTACAAGCGTTACGCTGAACGGGCGTCAGCTCACGATGCATCCGCACGGCTACACACCGTTGCTCGTCGATCTTACACCGTACATATTCGACGGCAAGCTCAATAAGCTGCAAATATGCACGAATGCCCTGCAATGCTCTACACGCTGGTATTCCGGCGCGGGACTGTACCGAGATGTTTTTCTGTGGCAGAGTGAAAATCATGAAAGCGGATTGAGAATGGAGCCGTGGGACGTGTTCGTTACAACACCGACGCTGTCAAAAATATCGGTTCGGTATAAAATATCCGCCGATAAGGAAACGCCGTTTACGCTTGAAGCCGAAATATTTGACGGAAACGGCGTATCGGTGATGAAGCAGGCACGGGAGCTTATATCGGTGAACGGCAAAACGGATGTGACGCTTGACTTCGATTGCGATTCGCTCAAGCCATGGTCGCAGGAAACACCGACGCTCTACAGTATCGTTTCGCGCATTCTTGTAAGCGGGGTTACGGCTGATACCGACGAGCGCCGTTTCGGTGTACGCACCGTTTCGGCAGACGCAGAGCATGGCTTGCTCATAAACGGCAAGGAAACAAAGCTTCGCGGCGGATGTATCCATCACGATCACGGCGCGATAGGTGCTGCCGATTATCCGGCGGCGTGCAGGCGTAAGCTCACAAAGCTCAAAGAGGCGGGCTTCAACGCGCTCAGGATCGCACACAATCCGCCGTCGGAGTTGCTCATGGATATGTGCGATGAAATGGGCATCATCATAATGGACGAAGCGTTCGACGCATGGAATAAATTCAAGGGCGGCGAGGTGAATTATCACCTTTGGTTTGCAGACGAATGGGCAAGAGATGTACGGCTGATGGTAATGCGTGACAGAAACCACCCCTCTGTTATTTGCTATTCGGCGGGTAATGAAATACCCGAGAGCGACGGACTTTCCGACGGTGCGGAATGGTCGGTAAAAATAAGGGATGAGATACTTAAATACGATACGACCCGTCTTACGACTGTTTGCACATACCGCACATCGGCTGATGCGCAGAAAAATGACCCCGAAGAATATCAAAACGATTTTACCGAAAAATACGGTCACGGCATAGAAACATGGAAGGACAGAACATCATCGTATTTTGCACCGTTTGATATCTGCGGGTATAATTACATGTTCCTGCACTATGAGGAGGATCACGAGAAATTCCCCGAGCGCGTGATGTGGGGCTCGGAAACGCATGCTTTGAATTTCTACCGTTCGTGGAATAAAGTGCTTAAATATCCGTATGTCATCGGCGATTTCACATGGACCGCATACGATAACCTCGGCGAAGCGGGAACGGGACGTTCGCTGTGGGCACGCGACGGCTTTGTGCCGGGCATCACACTGTGCGATTATCCGTGGCGTTCATGCTTCCAGGGCGATCTTGATCTTTGCGGATATCGCAGACCGCAGTCGTATTTCCGTGAAGCGGTTTGGCTCGGCAATGCAGAGCCGAAGATATTCACAACGCATCCCGAGCATTACGGTGAAGGCTTCTCCGGCACGGCATGGCATTGGTACGACGTGCATGAGACGTGGACGTTTGACGACAAATACATCGGCAAGCCCGTAAAATGCGAGGTCTATACCGATGCCGATGAGATAAAATGGTATCTTAACGGTAAATTTGTTGCGGACAGCAAGCCGAATGAGGCGATCGCAACTGCTGATATCACATATGAAAAGGGAGAGCTTTGTGCGGCAGCGTTCAAGAACGGCAAGGAAACAGGCAGATGCTCATTAAAGACCAACGGAGAAAAAGAACTGCTTGTGCTTTCGCCGGAAACGGATACGTTTACAGCGGACGGACGCGACCTGTGCTTTGTTGATATATTCATGCGCGACGAAAACGGCGAGCAGGTGCTTTCGGGTAAGGAAATAACCTGCGATGTCGATGGCGCGGAGCTTGTATGTGTTTTCAGCGGTGATCCCTGCAACGAGGACGATTATACAGGCAATAAGTGCCATATGTTTGAGGGCAGAGCGTTGGCGGCAGTCAAGACAAAGACCGCGGGAAATGTAAAAATCAAAGTTTCGGCTGAAAATTCAAATGCGGAAATTATCGTAAAAGCGATTTGAGCGGAGGAAAAAAATCATGATAAACTGCGGATTCAGCTTTGAATACAACAATAAAAAGTATTTTTCGGATAAAAGCATCGAGCTTGGCAACGGCGTCAAAGTGGAGCTTGAGTAAAAACAGTATGACGGCGCATGCGAATGGATGCTGTATTTCGTAAATGACGGAAAAGAGAACAGCGGTATATTTGAAAATATTTTCGATTGCGACAGCGTGCAAAAGCTTGAAAAAACGCCGTCGGTTCCTGTATGCTATA